>JAAYQR010000019.1 GCA_012519205.1 Candidatus Epulonipiscium sp.
CGCGCTTCAATGATTTAAAAAGTATAAACGAAAGATAGTTGGTTATAATAACTTTACATATTAATGATGGGTAGTCGCCAAGCGGTAAGGCACAGGACTTTGACTCCTGCATGCGAAGGTTCGAATCCTTCCTACCCAGCCAATTAATTAAGGCACCCCTAGGGGTGCCTTTTGATATAGATATCACTTATTTTAATGATTCGCGAGGGTTTAAATATCATAATAACGAATTAAATCCTCAAGGGTATCTCTTCTACGAATTAACACAGGCCTACCATCTTCCTTGATTAATACTTCTGCAGGACGAAGGCGGTTATTATAGTTAGAACTCATAACATGACCATAGGCTCCAGCATCTAATATTCCTAATATATCTCCCTCTAGAATTTTTGGAAGAATCCTATTCCTAGCGATAATATCACCACTTTCGCAGATGTTTCCTACAATGGTAACAGGTTCCTTAGAATTAGAAGGAATTTCCGTGGCTCTATATACTTCAATATCGTGATGAGAATCATACATAATAGGTCTTTGAAGCACATTAAAACCTAAGTCAGTTCCGATGTATTTATTATCATAGTTTGTTTTAACTGCATGGACAGTACCTAAAAGTATACCACATTCAGCAGATATATATCTACCGGGTTCAATTTTAAAAGTAATTTCTTTTCCATAGGATCTTACCCAATCATTTAGTATAGGGTTTAATTGTTCTCCTAGTTTAGACAAATCCAAGCGGGGTTCGTTATCTTGCTTATGATAAGGGATGCCAAAACCACCACCTAAGTCCACAAATTCTAGGTTATCAAAATTTTTGGCAATAGATAAAAGAGACTTTATTCCTTCGACATAAGGGGCACCATCCATAAATAAGGAGCCGATATGCTGATTGATACCTACTAATTTTAGATTATACTTTTTAAGGAGATCCTTGACCGCAGAAACGAAATTAGGATCTACCCCAAATTTTGTTTCTTTCCCACCTGTTACCACCTTTTCATGATGTCCTGCTCCAACACCGGGATTAAATCTTATTGCAACTGGGCCACCGGGGTTTAATTTACCTAGTAGTTCCAGTTGTGATAAAGAATCAACACTTATTGTGATATTCCTATCAATGGCAAATTGCATTTCTTCTGCGGAGACATTATTGCTAATAAATAATATTTGTTCGGGTTTGAAACCCGCCTTAAGTTCCACATAAATTTCACCGGGGGACATGGCATCTACATTTAACCCTTCTTCGCGAATAATTCTTAGAAGTTGTAAGCTGCTATTTGCTTTTACGGAATAATTAACAGAAATATTAGGGTAAGAAATGAGATTTTTCATTTCTTTACACCTTTCACGAAATATATTTTCATTATAAACATATAAGGGACTACCGTATTCATTGATTAATTCTATTGGGTTAGTATTACCGAAAAAATTACTTTTTTGCGTAACATCTGCATAAAGATATTGCATATTCAAACTCCCTTCTACAAAAAAGCTGATGCTTATTATTAACACCACATTTTTAGACTATATTATCTTTAGGAATCGATGTCAAGTCTTTCAGTGCAATTTGTAGGCTTTTCATGTAATTCTAAGGAGGTTAGGCTCCTTCACATGGCATATTTATTTCCTATGATATATAATACAATATATAATTCTTTTAAAAAAGTATCAATAGAGGTGATAGTATTGGATATTTTTGAATATAACAGGCAAAGAACCATGAAGAACGAATCCCCTTTGGCAGCTAGGATGCGGCCAAGAACATTAGAGGAATTCGAAGGGCAAGGGCATATAATAGGGGAAGATAAATTACTTTATAGGGCTATAAAGGCCGACAAATTAGGTTCTATCATCCTTTATGGGCCTCCAGGAACAGGGAAAACTACCTTGGCTAAAATCATTGCTAATACTACTAAGTCTGAGTTTACACAATTAAATGCTACAACATCAGGCAAGAAAGATATAATGCAGGTGGTAGAAGAGGCAAGAACTAGACTGGGGATGGTATCAAAAAAGACTATACTCTTTATAGATGAAATTCATCGTTTCAATAAAGCTCAACAAGATGCACTCCTCCCTTTTGTAGAAGACGGAACCATCATTCTCATCGGTGCTACTACAGAAAATCCCTACTTTGAAGTGAATAGGGCCCTTGTTTCTAGGTCTAGGATATTTCAATTAAAAAGCTTGTCTAGAGAAAATATTAAAAATCTAATCAAAAGGGCATTAACCAATGAGGAAAAGGGTTTAGGAAGTTACGGAGCGGAGATTTCAGAAGAAGCTTTAGAATTTTTATCAGATGTGTCCAATGGGGATGCCAGAGCAGCTATGAATGCAATTGAGTTAGGGGTTCTTACAACCAACCCTTTGGAGGATGGCAAAATACATATTACTTTAGAAGTAGCACAAGAATGTATTCAAAAGCGAGCATTAAATTATGATAAAAATGGAGATAATCATTATGATACAGTATCGGCCTTTATAAAGAGTATGCGAGGGTCCAATCCGGATGGGGCGGTGTATTATCTAGGGCGGATGTTGTATGCAGGGGAAGATCCAAAGTTTATTTCTAGAAGGATTATAATTTGTGCAGCTGAAGATGTAGGAAATGCAGACCCTAATGCGTTGCAGGTTGCTGTTTCAGCAGCTCAAGCCGTCGATTTTATAGGAATGCCTGAAGGAAGGATAATATTATCCCAGGCGGCTATTTATGTGGCATGTGCGCCAAAAAGCAATGGGGCTTATATAGCTATTGACTCTGCTATGAAAGATGTGAAAAATATTCAAATAAAGGGCATCCCAGCCCATTTAAAGGATGCTCATTATATAGGTGCATCAGACTTGGGTCACGGACAAGGGTATAAATATACCCATGAATATCCTAATAACTATGTTAAACAGCAATATTTACCGAATGAATTAATAGATAAAGTATATTACCATCCTACGGATAATGGGTATGAGGCTGTTATTAAAAAGCTTCAAAATTCAAGAAAAAATTCTATATAAAAGAGCAGCTTTGTTTATTAGTAATATTTTATAATTATATTTTTGAAAAATTAGCAAACAATAATAGAGGATTTCATCTTAAATTATGAAACCAACTACAAAAAATTTATTTTAAGGAGGAAGTTCAATGCCTACAAATACCAAGTTAGAAAAAGCTTTAGCAGGCGCTCAAGGATTATCTGCAGATTTAAAAACATTCTCTCAGGATACGGATGATCAGGCTGCTAAACAAATGTTTGACCAATTATCATGCACAGCACAAAACATTGCTCAATCTATTCAAACAAGGCTAGATTTTGTAAAAGATCAAGAGCCACAGTACAGATAAGAATATCTTATTTACTATTAAGATATTTATTATCTAAGATAATTTTTGATTGGTAAAAAATTCAATAAAAAAATAGGATTTTTAGTAATAAGTTTTATTTTTTTGCTCATACTAACTCTGAAATAAATATTAAACCTTATGAGGAGGATTCATAAATGGACAAAAACAACAAAAGAAACAACAAAAACAACAATAACAAAAACAACAACAGAAACAACAACACAAATTTAGACTTTGCAAACGAACTTGTTCCTGACAATAACAAGAATAACAAAGATAACAAAAATAACAAAAATAACGAAAGATAGTTAAATACAAAAAATCCCCACGGTTGTATCATGGGGGTTTTTGCTGTGAATTAATATTAACTATCAAGAAGAAGTGCCAGATGAAAAACTAAAAAAATCATGATAGAAGAAACAGGATACGAACTGGCTAAAAGTGAAGATGTATAAGATAGGGCAGGTATGAAAACCTGCCCTATCTTATATGCTATCTTTTAACATACGAACATCATCTTTTGAAATACTTTGTAGTAAAAACAGGAAAACAATATAGGTTATACAAGTAATAATAAGTGTTAAAAATAGACTAAACTTTAATGGAAATTTAGCTAAAAAATAAGTATTCATTAAGTATTTTGTTGTTAGTCCAGTGGCTGTAGCAGCTAAAGCAGGTTTTATAATCCATTTGTTAAGTTCAAGGGTAATAGAAGTAAATTTTAGTACCTTTCCTAAATGAAGTAAGGTGGTAACAATTGAGCTCACAATAACTCCCCATATAAATCCAAGAAGTCCAAGCTTAGGAATTAAAAAATACACAAAAGATATACAAATAATAGAATTAATAACATTGTTTTTAAATGTAGTCATTTGCTGTCCTAAACCATTTAATATACCCCCTAAAGTTGATTGGAGATAAAAAAATGGACATATCCATGCCATGGAATAGAGCATACTACCAACATCAGCTTGCTTATAAATTGCTAGCCCTAATTCTTTTGGAAAGACAGAAAAGATACAAGTGGCTCCGATGCCTATTAGGCAGGTAAAATGAATCGATTTTGATACTGTGCGGAGGATTTGTTTGGTATTTTTGACTGCGGAGGCTTCAGAAACAGCAGGGATTAATGCCATGGATAAAGAGCCTGTAAGCATAGAGGGGAAAAATATTAAAGGCATTGCCATGCCACTGAATTTTCCATACACTCCTATAGCCTCGCTATTGGTCATGCCAAAAAGTTGAAGCTGGATGGGAATCAAGATATTTTCAATGGAACTAAGTATTGAAGTTACAAATCTGCTGCCAGTTAAGGGTATTGCCATGGATAGTAAAATACCATAGGATTGAAATAGGGTTAAAGAAGGTTTTTTGGAAAGCTTTTTCTTGCTTTTATTTCTCTTGTAAGAGATAAAGATATAAAGAAATGAGGCAATTTCCCCTATACACATTCCAAGTACGGCTAAGGCACAGGCATAAGACAATCCCTTAGGTATAAAAAGACCAGCTAAAAAATATATTACCATCATCCTTGTTACTTGTTCTAATACTTGGGATATGGCTGGTTTTGACATTTTTTGCATTCCATAAAAGTATCCCTTTATAGAGGAGGCAGCTGCCATAAAAGGAACACAGGAAGCAAGAATTTTCAGGGCTAGAATCGTTCTGGGTTCCCGGATTACCAAAGTAGCTAAAAAGGGAGCAAAAATATAAATAATTGCAGAAATAACACATCCAATACCGATGGATAAACCCACAGAAATTTTTAGTATTCGGTGCATATTTCCATACTCCCTTTTTGCATTTTCTTGGGCAATTAATTTTGAAACACTAAGGGATATGCCGGAGGCAGAGAGTGTCCAAGCAAGCATATAGATAGGAAAAATTAATTGAAATAAGCCCATACCTTCTGCACCGATTAAATTAGACATATAGATTCTATAAATAAAACCTAGAATTCTTGTAATAAAACTGGCAACAGTCAATATAAGTGCCCCTGTTACCACATTTTTTTTAGACATGTAATACCCTCTTTCAATATGGATGGTACTACAATTTATTCTAAGGAAGGTTGTACTATACCAACTAATATTTATTGTAAAGTCTTTTTTCTAGATCCAAAAGATATTTCTTCCTCCATACTCCTTCTGCATAACCTACTAGGTTCCCATTGGCTCCTATAACCCTATGACAGGGAATAATAATTGCAATAGGGTTGTTATGATTTGCATTTCCCACAGCCCTTGCGCCCTTAGGATTTTTAATCATTTCCGCTATTTCTTTGTATGTAGAGGTTTTGCCATAGGGGATGCTCACAAGGGCGGACCAAACCTTTTTTTGAAAGTCAGTTCCATTGATTAATAAAGGAATCGAGAATAAATTCCTTTTGCCTTTAAAATATTCATCTAATTGAGTGATACATTCGGTTAAACAAGTAGGAACGCTATCTTCAATAATAGTAGCAGTTTTTTCACAAAAACTTATGGATGTAATACCTTCTTCATAACCGGATATTTTTATATAGCCAATGGGGGAATCATAATATAAAAAGTATTCATTCACATTTTCAGCTCCTTCCATATAAATATTTGGATTATAGATTGTAATTATATACTATGATGTTTTAGTTGTGAACCCCATGTATTTTTTGTATAATGAAGGGTAGAAATTACAAAAGATATGCCATTAAGAAAATAAGGAAGTGAACTACGATGGATATTAATGAATGGAAAAGGCTACTAATTCCATATAAACAAGCGGTAGAAGAGCTCAAGGTTAAATTTAAAAGTCTTAGAGATGAATATAGAAAATTAGACGAATATTCCCCTATTGAATTTGTTACAGGAAGAGTAAAGAAAATATCCAGTATTTTAGAAAAGGCTAAAAAGAAAGACATATCTATAAATGAAATAGAAGAAAGGATAGAAGACATAGCTGGAATCCGAATAATGTGCCAATTTGTTAAGGATATCGATAAAGTCGTTGAATTAATAAGAAATAGGGATGGAAAGGATTTAAAGATAATAGAGGAAAGAGATTATGTTAAAAATATTAAGGATAGTGGATATAGGAGTTACCATATAATAATATTATATCCCGTTCAAACATCTCTAGGAGAAAAAAAGATACTAACGGAAATTCAGATTCGGACCTTAGCAATGAATTTTTGGGCAACTATAGAGCATTCCTTAAGGTATAAATACAATAAAGATATGCCTAAGTATATACATAAGCGATTGATAAAGGCGGCAGAAGCAGCTTTTACCCTAGACCAAGAAATGGCTGAAATAAGACAAGAAGTTTTAAAAGCCCAAGAGCTATTTCAGACAAAATCGAATGTTGTGGCAGATATATTTAGAAGTATCCAAAACCTGTACAATATAAGTGAATTAGAGGAGGCAGGGGAGCTATATCAAAAGTTTTGGGAACTATGGGAAGAAGGAGACTTACAAAAATTAGAGGAATTCAATAGAAAATTAGATACTTTAGCAGAAGTATATGGTGCACAAAGATTAATGTAATTAATATACATCCAAGAAAAAATCCTGTCCCCCTTTGGAGCGACAGGATTTTAAATTTTTCTACTATGCATTTTTGGGTTTTTGTCCAAAATACTGATAATAATCGACCTTAATTCTTCCATTATACAATTTTCTTCTTTTATTTGCTTTTTTGCCATATAGGGATTCGAATGCTTCAACAGAAGTAAGGATATATGTAGACCATGTGGGTTCGTTTTTAAAAATTTGACCGAGGGTATTATACAGCTTGGCTACTTCTTTTTCTTCTCCAAGTCTTTCACCATAAGGGGGATTGCTAATCAAAATCCCATAGGGTTTATCTATTATTATTTTTTTTACGTCTTTTACTTCGAAATTAATACAATCATCCACTCCTGCCTCTAGGGCATTTTCTTTAGCTATTTCTATAGCTTTAGGATTAATATCCGATGCATTAATATTTAATACAATATCATGATTAATTTTTCTAAATGCTGATGTCCTTTCCATTTTCCATATTTCTTTCCCAATCTGGGGCCATGATTCACAGGCAAAATTTCTATTTAATCCAGGGGCAATATTTTTTCCTATTAAGGCTGCCTCTATAGGAATAGTGCCAGAGCCACAAAAAAAGTCATATAGGGCTCTCTTTTTGTTCCAATAACTAATTTGAATAAGAGCAGATGCTAATGTTTCCTTAGGTGGAGCCTCTACCGCCTCATTTCTATATCCCCTTTTATGGAGACCAATTCCACTGGTGTCGATAGTAAGAGTTGCCACATCTTTTAAAATAGATATTTGTACCGTATATTCAGGACCTGTTTCGGGGAACCAATCGATATGGTATTTCTGCTTTAACTTTTCAACAATAGCCTTCTTAACAATAGATTGACAATCAGGAATGCTATATAGTTTAGACTTAACCGATTTTCCTAGTACTGTGAACTTTGCATCTTGGGTAATCCATTCCTCCCATGGAAGGGCTTTTGTTTTTTCAAACAGTTCCTCAAAGCTAAATGCGTTAAATTCTCCAATCTTAAGCAGAACCCTATCTGCGCTACGGAGCCATAAATTAGTGTGAACGATGGATTCTATATCTCCTGTAAAAGTTACTTTACCATCTGAGGCAAGCACATCTTTATATCCTAAAGTAACTAATTCGTTCTTTACTACTGATTCTAATCCAAAAGGAGCTGTAGCTATTAAAGTTAGATTTTCCATAAAATTACTCCTTAAATTAAAGTGAATTATTAATATCTTCTCCATTTTAACATAAATAATAACAAAATCATATTAAATTCTTATTGACTAGTATACTTAATGCAGTATACAATTAAAAATATATAATCATATAAATTTGCTGTGAATAGTATGTTTTTAGGGGGAAAAGATACACTTAAAATATATTGACAGTAAAATTATAAAGTGATATTCTTAAACAGGAATACCGACTATAAAAGTAGGAATTAAATCTTGAGGTGAGAGTATGAAATTATCTACTAAGGGAAGATATGGATTAAAGGCAATGCTTGATTTAGCAGTTCATAGTCAGGATAGGCATATTGCATTAAGACATATCGCAGAAAGGCAGGAAATATCCGATCACTATCTAGAACAATTAATTGCAGTCCTTAGAAAATCAGGACTAGTTAAAAGTATAAGAGGGGCCCAGGGAGGATATAGTTTAGCGATGCCTCCTAGACAAATAACCGTAGGAGATATTCTTAGAGCCTTAGAAGGCTCACTAGCCCCTGTTGACTGCGTTAGTGAAGGTATTAATGCTGAGTGCACAGAGTGGGATTGTTGTGTGACGAGACTTGTCTGGAAAAAAATCAGGGATAAAATCAATGAGGTTGTTGATTCGATTACCCTTGAAGATTTATTAAGAGATTATGAAAAGCTAAATGTCGATAGGGAGTATATGTATTACATCTAGCTCTTATGTTTAGGTGAGGAGTGGTTTAAAATGCAGAGAATTTACTTTGATCATGCAGCTACAACTTCAACAAGACAAGAAGTCGTGGATGCTATGATTCCATATTTTACCGAGAATTTTGGTAATCCTTCAAGTATATATGAAATTGCAAGAATAAATAAAAAGGCTCTAGACGAATCTAGGGATAAGATTGCGAAACTCTTAGGAGCTGATTCTAGGGAGATCTTTTTTACCAGCGGAGGAACGGAAGCAGATAATTGGGCTATAAAAGGAATAGCCGAAAGTTATAAAGATAAAGGTAATCATATAATTACTTCTACTACTGAGCATCATGCGGTACTTCATACTTGCGAATATCTTCAAAGCAAGGGATATGAAGTAACCTATCTTCCTGTGGATGAATTCGGAAGGATTAATCCGGAAGATGTAAGAAATGCAATCAAAGATACAACCATATTGATTACTATAATGTATGCCAATAATGAAATAGGTACTATTCAGCCTATAGAAGAAATAGGTCGTGTGGCAAAGGAAAAAGGAGTGATTTTCCATACTGATGGGGTTCAGGCGGTAGGACATATCCCTATTGATGTTAAGGAAGCCAATGTAGATTTATTATCTCTTTCAGGACATAAATTCCATGGTCCTAAGGGTATTGGGGCATTATATATAAGAAAAGGAATAAAAATAAAACCTCTTCTTCATGGAGGTGCCCAAGAAAGGGGACGAAGAGGTGGAACTGAAAATGTTCCAGGGATAGTAGGCCTAGCTAAGGCATTAGAATTATCAATTAAGGATATGGAAAAAAACAATAAAAAAATGTTGGAGCTTAGGGATACCATAATTGAGGGGATTACCGAAAAGGTAGACCATGTGAAATTAAACGGACATCCGATTCATAGGTTGCCTAATAATATAAATTTTACCTTTGACTTTATTGAGGGAGAATCTTTGTTACTTCTATTGGATATGAAGGGTATATACGGCTCTAGTGGTTCTGCTTGCACTTCAGGTTCCTTAGATCCATCCCATGTATTACTCGCCATTGGGCTTCCCCACGAAAGGGCCCATGGTTCCCTTAGAATTACTATAGGGGGTGAAAATACCAAAGAAGAAGTAGACTACTTTTTGGAGGTTTTACCTCCTATTGTACAAAGATTAAGGGATATGTCTCCTTTATACGAAGCTTATATAAAATCTAAGTAATAATTTAAAAAGAGGTGCTTATTATGTACAGTGAAAAGGTTATGGACCATTTTATGAATCCGAGAAACGTTGGAGAGATTGAAAATGCTTCAGGGGTAGGAACAGTTGGAAATGCAAAATGCGGAGATATTATGAAAATATATCTTGATATAGAAGGGGAAATTATTAAAGATGTTAAGTTTAAAACCTTTGGTTGTGGGGCAGCTGTTGCAACTAGCAGCATGGCAACAGAACTAGTTAAAGGAAAAACAATACAAGAGGCAATGAAAATAACAAACAAATCAGTTATGGAATCCCTAGATGGTCTTCCACCAGTAAAGGTCCATTGCTCAATATTGGCAGAGGAAGCTTTGCAAGCTGCCCTTTGGGATTATGCTCAAAAAAATGAAATCATAATAGATGGATTAAAACCACCAGTCGATAATGAACATCATCATGCCATCCTTGACGACAACCAATGAAGTATCTGAGGTAGCTTAAATGACGAAGAAAAAGGTTGTTGTTGGGATGTCCGGTGGAGTTGATAGCTCTGTAGCGGCATATATTTTAAAAGAACAAGGTTATGATGTAATCGGTATGACAATGCAGATTTGGCAGGATGAATTAAGGGATGAAGTAGGAGATAACGGTGGATGCTGCGGATTATCCGCCGTTGATGATGCAAGAAGAGTGTGTCAAAAACTAAACATTCCCCATTATGTAGTAAACTTTAAAAGTGATTTTAAGGACAAAGTAATAGATTACTTTATAGATGAATATTCCAAAGGGAAAACTCCCAACCCGTGTATTGCATGCAATCGCTACATTAAATGGGAATCAATGTTATCTAAGGCTCTTCAATTGGGGGCAGATTATATTGCTACAGGGCACTATGCAAAAGTTGTGCATTTACCTAAGAGGGATAGATATGCCCTTAAGGTATCTACGGATACAGGTAAAGATCAAACCTACGCCCTATATAATCTTACTCAGGAACAATTAAGACATACATTAATGCCCCTAGGGAATTATAATAAATCTGAAATTCGCAAAATAGCCCAAGATATAGGATTAGGTGTTGCGACCAAACCAGATAGTCAAGAAATATGTTTTATTCCCGATAATAATTATGGGGCATATATCGAAGAAAATTATAAAAAGCCTATTGCCCCTGGAAATTTTATAGACATTAAGGGCAATATTTTAGGAAAACATAGGGGTATAATATATTATACCGTGGGACAAAGAAAGGGCCTTGGTGTTTCTTTCGGGAAACCAATGTTCGTTATAGGTATAAGACCTGAAAGCAATGAAGTGATATTAGGAGAGCATGAAGAAGTATTTAGTAAAATCTTATATGCACATAAGATTAATTTTTTTCCTATGGAAAAAATTGAGGGTTCTATAAAAACCATGGCAAAAATTCGTTATAGCCATAGGGCTGCCACCTGTACCATAGAGATGCAGGATGATAATACGCTAAAATGTACCTTTGATGAATCCCAAAGAGCAATTACCCCTGGACAGGCTGTAGTATTTTATGATGATGATATAGTAATAGGCGGAGGTACCATTTTATGTGGGAAAAATGAATACATACAAATAAAGTAAATCCTTGGTATAGCCAGGGATTTTTCCTTCTAAAAAAAATAACAAAAAAACTGATTAAAATTTAAAAAAGTTGGATATATATCATAAAGGAGTGGTAAAATATTAGAAAGGGTTGATTTTATTTTTTTGAACATGATAGAATATTACGGAATGCATGGGAAAATACATTAGGGGGAGAGCCATGGGAGATTATACTAAGATTTTATTTGCTTTTATTGGTGGCTTAGGTTTGTTTATTTATGGTATGCAGATTATGGGGGATGGACTTCAAAAATCTGCAGGTAATAAAATGAAAAAATTATTAGAGGTACTTACTAGCAATCGACTAATGGGTGTATTGGTTGGAGCCGGGGTTACAGCTATTATTCAAAGCAGCTCAGCAACTACAGTTATGATAGTAGGGTTTGTTAATGCAGGGCTGATGAATCTAGCCCAGGCGGTAGGAGTTATCATGGGTGCTAATATAGGGACAACTGTTACAGGATGGATTGTTTCTAGTGCAGAATGGGCAACATTTTTTAACCCATCCGAATTAGCTCCTATTGCAATTGCAGTAGGGGTTGCCATGGTTATGTTTGCAAAGAAAAAGAATATAAAACAAATCGGTGAAATTATTGCAGGATTCGGTATTTTATTTTTGGGATTAGAAATGATGTCAACAGCTGTAAAACCACTTAGGGATCTTCCTGCCTTTGGGAGGTTATTTATAAGTTTAGGTCATAATCCTATCTTAGGGGTTTTGGCAGGTTTTGCAGTTACAGCGATTATCCAAAGTAGCTCGGCTTCAGTAGGTATTTTGCAAACCTTAGCAGCAGCCTCTCTAGTGCCATGGAATGCAGCAATTTACATTATAATGGGACAAAATATAGGAACTTGTGTTACGGCTATGTTTTCCAGTATTGGCGCAACCAGAACTGCCAAACGGGCAGCCTACATACATCTTTTGTTCAATATACTAGGAACGCTGATATTTTCGATAGTAAGTGTGATTTATCTTTATTTTATTAATCCAGAGTTTGGATTAGGATTAATTAATATGACAGAAGTTAGTATAGTACATACTATTTTTAATATCTCAAATACTATTATGCTTTTCCCTTTTGCAGGTACGCTGGTATACTTATCGAGTAAATTTGTTAGAGGTGAAGATGAAGAGGATGAAAGTGGTCTTCATCATTTAGATGAGCGTATATTGGAAACACCTAGTTTTGCAGTAGAAAATGCTATTAAGGAAGTAATAAGGATGGCTAATCTATCAAAGGAAAATACAAGAGTAGCCATGGAAGCCCTATTAGAAAGAGATGACAAAAAAGTAGAGCAGGTATTAAAAAGAGAAAAAAATATAAACAAGCTAAATAGAGCGATAACCCCATATCTAGTTAAAATATCTAATTCACCCCTTAATGAAAAACAAAATACTATAGTTACAGGATTATTTCATACTGTAAATGATATAGAAAGAGTAGGAGACCATGCTGAAAACATTGCAGAATTAGCACAGTTTGCTATAGATGAAAAGGTGCAGCTTTCGGAATCCGCTATTTTAGAATTAAAAACAATGTCAGAAAAATGCATCGAATGTTATGAAACTGCAATAATAGCAAGGCAGCAAGATAGCCCTGAGCTTGCAAAAGCTGTCGAACCTCAGGAAGAAATGGTAGATAAGATGGAAAAAGAACTTAGGACAAGACATATAGAAAGACTTTCACAAAATGCTTGTGATTCTACATCTGGGATTGTATTTTTAGATGTAATAAGCAATCTAGAAAGAATATCCGACCATGCTTCTAATATTTCATTAACCATTTTAGACGAGCATGGTATAGTAAGTAGTACATCAAATAAGAAGAAAAATTTATGATAGCCTTTATATATTTTCAGAAATTAACCTTGATATTTTGTATGATATTCGTTACAATATAAACGAAGATGCAAAGCATCTTTTTTTTCGGACCACGTGGGACTAAAATCGTACGGTGGGACAAAGATGTTCCCGAAGGGCGTGTACAATGAAAGATTTATCCATAGTACTAAGAAAGATTATTCCTGAAGGTATTTTAGATTTAGAAAGAAGATATGGAATTTTAAAAGCTATAATGTATTCCGAACCCATAGGAAGAAGGGTTCTATCAGCCAATCTTAATATCTCTGAAAGAATCATCAGATCTGAAATTGACTTTCTAAAACATAATGGTTTTATAAGAGTTACTTCTTTAGGAATGGAAATTACCTCAGAAGGATACACTATTGTTCGGGACTTAAAAAAGTTGATTTATGAGATAAGAGGTTTAAATGAAATTGAAAATCGGATTGCCAAGCTTTTAGATATTAACAAAGTTGTTATTGTACCAGGCAACTCCGATCAAAATGAAACAATCAAGAAGGACATTGGTAAGGCAGCTGCCTCGATTTTTGAAAGCATCATTAAACCAAGAAACATTATAGCAGTTACTGGCGGAACTACTGTAGCTCAGATGATTAAGGAGATTCAAACTTTTAATAATAATTATAAAGATATTGTTGTTCTTCCTGCTAGGGGGAGCATAGGAAAAAGAGTTGAATATCAATCAAATACCTTAGCTTCGCTATTGGCACAGAAGTTAGGGGCAGAATATAAATTACTTAATATACCTGATCATCTAAGTAAAAAGTCTTTGGATAGCATCAGTAAAGAGCCAGAAATTCAAGATACCCTCCAAAGGATTTCTCACACTGATATTCTAATTTTTGGTATTGGTAACGCAGTCAAAATGGCAAAGCGAAGAGGACTCCAAGAACCAATTATAGATTTTCTAAAAAGAAAAAAAGCCGTTGCAGAGGCTTTTGGATATTATTTTAATTCATCAGGAGAAATTGTATATAATTCTCGTTCAGTGGGTATAAAATTAGAAGAGATTAAAAGAATTCCTTATATGATTGCTGTTGCAGGGGGAACTTCAAAAGCAGAAGCTATTATGGCTACAGGGCATCTTATTAAAAATGGATGTATCGTAATAGATGAGGGTGTCGCAGATGAAATTATTAGATGCAAAAAATAATAATATATGTTATTATATTGTAGGAATATGATTAACATATTCTTACAATTAAAATAAAATTAAAAATATTTAGGAGGAATGAAAAATGGCAAAAGTTGCAATTAACGGTTTTGGACGTATTGGACGTAACGCATTTAAGGTAGCAATCGAAAGAGGAATGGATATAGTTGCAATCAATGATTTAACTGATCCAAAAACATTAGCACACTTATTAAAATACGATTCTTGTTTTGGTAAATTTGAAGGTACAGTTGAAGTTAAAGAAGGCGCTTTAGTTGTAAATGGAAAAGAAGTCAAAGTAACAGCTGAAAGAAATCCAGAAAATCTTCCTTGGAAAGAACTTGGAGTAGATATAGTAATCGAATCTACAGGTATTTTCAGAAGTAAAGACCAAGCGCAATTACATATCAATGCAGGTGCAAAAAAGGTTATTATTTCTGCTCCTGGTAAAGGAACCAAATCCATCGTTATGGGTGTTAACGAAGGAGATTATAACCCATCTGAAGATAATATTGTTGATAATGCTTCCTGCACAACAAATTGTTTAGCACCATTTGCAAAAGTTCTTAATGATAATTTCGAAGTAAAAAGAGGAATTATGACAACTGTTCACTCTTACACAAATGACCAAAGAATATTAGATTTACCTCATGAAGATTTAAGAAGAGCTCGTGCTGCTGCTGAGTCAATCATCCCTACAACAACAGGAGCTGCTGAAGCAGTTGCAAAGGTTATTCCATCTCTCAAAGGAAAATTAACAGGTATGGCTATGCGTGTACCTACTCCTACAGTATCTGTTGTTGACTTAACTGTGGAATTAGGAAAAGATGTAACTGTAGAAGAAGTTAATGCTGCTCTTAAGGCTGCTGCTGATGAAAAGGTATTAGGATACACCGATGAACCATTAGTATCTATCGATTTCAAAAAAGATTCTCGTTCTTCTATCGTTGACGGATTATCCACAATGGTAATGGGTGGAAATATGGTTAAAGTTGTTTCTTGGTACGATAATGAATGGGGATACTCCAATAGAATTGTTGACCTTACACAATATATTGCAGAACGTTTATAATAATAATAGGTAGACCAACAGAAGGTCCGGTTTTGTAGTAGTAACTATAGGACCGGGCCTTGTTTTATATAGATTATCCGAGGAGGGAACTAAATGTTAAACAAAAAATCAGTAGATGATATACAAGTTAAAGGAAAAAGGGTATTGGTTAGATGTGATTTTAATGTGCCTCTAAAAGATGGGGAAATCACCGATGAAAATAGATTGGTTGCGGCACTTCCAACCATTAAAAAATTAGTGAATGACGGTGCCAAAGTGATTCTTTGCTCACACCTTGGAAAGCCAAAGGGAGAAGCTAAACCAGAATTATCCTTAGCACCGGTGGGACAAAGATTAAGTGAGTTATTAAACAAAAATGTAGTGTTTGCAAAGGATGATAATGTTGTTGGTGATAATGCAAAAAGAATAGTAGCTTCTATGAAAGATGGGGATATTGTTCTTCTCGAAAACACTAGATACCGCAAGGAGGAAACTAAGAATGGTGATGATTTTAGCAAGGAATTAGCTTCCCTTGCAGATGTATTTATAAACGATGCATTTGGAACTGCTCACAGGGCACACTGCTCTAATGTAGGCGTTACTAACTTTATTGAAGGAGATTGTGCTGTTGGATATCTAATGCAAAAAGAAATTGAATTCTTAGGAAATGCAGTCGATAACCCAGTAAGACCTTTTGTGGCTATCCTTGGTGGAGCAAAAGTATCTGATAAAATTAATGTAATCAATAATCTTCTTGATAAGGTAGATACTTTGATTATCGGTGGAGGAATGGCCTATACCTTCTTAAAAGCAATGGGAAATGAAGTTGGTATGTCTTTACTAGAAGCTGACAAAGTAGAATATGCTAAAGAAATGATTGAAAAGGCTAAGGTAAAAGGGGTAAACTTCTTACTTCCTGTTGACCATGTGGTAGCCCAAGAATTTAAAAATGATACAGAATTTAAGATAGTTCCAAGGGGTGGAATTGACCCTGATTGGGAAGGCTTAGATATAGGACCAGAAACTAGAAAAGCCTATGCAGATGCAGTAAAAGATGCTAAAACAGTTGTATGGAATGGACCTATGGGTGTGTTTGAATTTGAAAACTTTGCCAAAGGAACCATGGCAGTAGCTGAGGCATTAGCAGCAACAGATGCAACAACCATTATTGGTGGCGGAGATTCGGCTGCAGCTGTGAACCAATTAGGCTTTGGAGATAAAATGTCCCATATTTCAACTGGTGGAGGAGCATCCCTAGAATTCCTAGAAGGTAAAGAATTACCTGGAGTAGCAGCGGCAAATAATAAATAAATTTATAGGAGGTTTCTTATGCGTAAAAAGATTGTAGCAGGTAATTGGAAAATGAATAAAACTCCTGCAGAAGCGATAAAATTAGTAGAAGAGTTAAAACCACTGGTAGATACTAGCGAGGTGGATGTAGTATTTTGCCCACCATTTGTTTGTCTTCCTGCTGTATTAGATGCAGTTAAAGGAACAAACATTGCCGTAGGTGCTCAGAACATGTATTACGAAGAAAGTGGTGCTTATACTGGAGAAGTTGCCCCTAATATGTTAACAGAACTAGGTGTAAAATATGTAATTATTGGGCACTCTGAAAGAAGAGCTTATTTTGCAGAGACCGATGAAACTGTAAATAAAAAAGTTCTAAAGGCCATAGAACACAATTTAATCCCCATTATTTGTGTGGGAGAAACTCTAGAGCAAAGAGAACAAGGTATTACAATCGATTTGGTCCGCCTCCAAACCAAAATTGCCCTAAAGGACGTTCCAGGAGACAAAGCTAAAAATGTGGTGATTGCCTATGAGCCAATTTGGGCAATAGGGACAGGTAAAACTGCTACATCAGCTCAAGCCGAGGAGGTATGTGCAGCTATTCGCCAGGTAGTAGGCGAAATTTATGATTCTTCTGTTGCAGAGGAAGTTCGTGTTCAGTACGGTGGTAGTGTCAATGCAGGGAATGCAAAAGAACTTTTTGGCATGGGCAACATTGATGGAGGGTTAGTTGGAGGAGCAAGCTTAAAACCTGAGTTTAGCAAAATCATAAATTATAATGACTAAGGATTATCTATAGAAGGAGCATAAAAATGAGTAAGAAACCAACCGTATTAATGGTGCTTGACGGTTTTGGACTAAATGACCGCTGTGATGGTAATGCTATATGTAAAGGAAATACCCCTGTATTAGACAGCATTATGAAAAACTACCCCTTTGTCCAGGGTTATGCCAGTGGGATGGATGTAGGTCTCCCAGAGGGACAAATGGGCAACTCCGAAGTAGGACATCTAAACATTGGAGCAGGTCGAATTGTATATCAAGAACTGACAAGAATCACAAAATCAATCCAAGATAGGGACTTTTTTGAAAATCCTGAATTACTTAGTGCTATAGAAAACTGCAAACAATATAACTCAGCCCTTCACTTATTTGGACTTTTATCTGATGGTGGGGTTCATAGTCATAATACTCACCTATATGCCCTACTTGAATTAGCTAAAAAGTTCAATTTATCTAAAGTATATGTACATGCCTTCCTAGATGGTAGAGATACTCCCCCTGCCTCAGGCAAAGACTTTGTTCAGCAGCTTCAAGATAAAATGGATGAAATAGGTATAGGGAAGATTGCTACCGTTATGGGTAGGTACTATGCAATGGATAGGGATAATCGTTGGGAAAGGGTAAAGCTAGCCTATGATGCTATGGTATTAGGGGAAGGAGATAAATGTGAAAATGCAGTAACTGCCGTAAATTTATCTTATGATAGTGAGATATTTGATGAATTTGTACTGCCTACAGTTATTGTCTCTGAAAAGGACCCAGTTGCGAAAATAAAGGCAAATGACTCCGTTATTTGCTTTAACTTTAGACCTGACAGGGCTAGAGAAATCACAAGATGTTTCTGTGACGAGGATTTCCAAGGGTTTGAAAGAGTAAATGGACTTTTTCCTGTAAAATACATATCATTTACCGAGTATGATATTACAATAAAGAATAAATCTGTAGCATTTAAACCTACAAGACTTACAAAAACTTTTGGTGAATATTTGGCAGAAAAAGGCCTAAAACAGCTTCGTCTTGCGGAAACTGAAAAATATGCCCATGTTACATTCTTTTTCAATGGGGGAGTAGAAAAGCCAAATCAGGGAGAAGACCGTATATTGGTTCCATCCCCCAAGGTTGCAACTTATGATTTGCAACCAGAAATGAGTGCGGTAGAAGTTACAAATTACCTTGTTGAAGCGATTACCTCTAAAAAGTATGATGTCATTATTATAAATTACGCCAATCCCGATATGGTAGGGCATACAGGAATTATGGAAGCTGCAGTTAAAGCTGTAGAAACAGTAGACACCTGTGTAGGGCAAGTTTTAGATGCAATACTTAAAGTGGATGGCCAAATGTTCATATGCGCCGATCATGGTAACTCTGAACAATTGGTTGATTATGACAATGGAGAACCTTTTACAGCCCATACAACAAATCCAGTGCCATTTATTCTAGTGAATGCAGGGGAAGGTATAAAATTAAAAGAGGGTGGGAAACTAGCAGATATTGTACCAACTCTTCTTGAACTGATGGGGCTTGAAAAACCGGAAGAAATGACCGGTTCTTCACTTCTTATTAGGAAATAGATAGTAGTCTATTTTATTATAAATAATTTAAATACGAAAGGAGAACTAAAATGAAAGGATACTTAGAAATTTTAGATGTATTTGCAAGGGAAGTACTCGACTCCAGAGCAAATCCTACTGTTGAAGTAGAAGTAATTGTAGATGCAGAAGGCAGACAGGTTTTAGGTCGAGCTGCTGTACCTTCAGGAGCATCTACTGGAGCTTTTGAAGCTGTTGAACTTAGAGATGGTGGAGATAGATATGTTGGTAAAGGAGTTCAAAATGCAGTAGATAATGTAAATAATATTATTGCAGAAGAAATCATAGGAATGAATGCCCTTGACCAAGTTGCAATTGACGAAAGAATGATTGAATTGGATGGTACACCTAATAAAGCTAAGTTAGGAGCTAATGCAATTCTCGGGGTATCTATGGCTGTAGCAAAGGCAGCTGCTGAGGCTCTAGATATGCCATTATATCAATACCTCGGAGGATTTAATGCCAAGGTACTTCCTGTACCTATGATGAATATCCTAAATGGAGGGGAACATGCGGATAATACTGTGGACCTTCAGGAGTTCATGATTATGCCTGTTGGTGCTAAGACATTTTCTGAAGCACTAAAAATGTGCGCCGAAATCTATCATAATCTTAAAAAAGTACTACACGATAAAGGATTGTCTACTGCAGTAGGCGACGAGGGAGGATTTGCCCCCGATTTAGCATCTTCAGAAGAAGCAATCCAAGTAATTATTGATGCAGTGGAAAAGGCAGGATATAAGCCTGGGGATGATATCCGTATAGCTATTGATGCAGCAGCCTCCGAATTGTATGACGAAGAAACAAATAAGTATCATTTCCCTGGGGAAAGTAAAATGAAGGGGCAAGAAGTGGTGAGGACTTCTGAAGAAATGGTTGCTTACTACGAAGAACTAGCAAATAAATTCCCAATTATCTCCCTAGAAGACGGATTAAACGAAGAAGATTGGGAAGGCTGGAAGCTATTAACTGAGAGGCTTGGAAGTAGAATCCAATTAGTTGGAGACGACTTGTTTGTAACAAATACCGAAAGATTATCAAGGGGTATCGAAGAAGGGGTTGCAAATTCTATTCTTATTAAGGTAAATCAAATTGGTACTCTAACAGAAACCTTTAATGCCATCCAAATGGCAAATAGAGCAGGGATGACTGCCGTGATTTCCCATAGATCAGGGGAAACAGAGGATGCAACCATTGCGGATATTGTTGTAGCTGTGAATGCAGGACAAATTAAAACAGGAGCACCTTGCCGCTCTGACCGTGTTGCAAAATACAATCAATTACTTCGTATTGAAGAAGAGTTAGATGATGTGGCTCAATATTTAGGATTGGATGCATGGTTTAATCTTAATTAGTTGATATACAATTTAAAGATAAAAATACTCAGTAGATACTTGCTGAGTATTTTTTTAAATTTGTTGATAAAAAATATTCTTTATGATAAAATACTAATGTTGATGAATGGGAGGTGTAGATGTGGACATACTTACTATTATTATATCAGTTGTATATGTAATATTGGCTTTAGGACTTATCACGGTTGTACTACTTCAAGAGGGAAAATCAGCGGGGCTTGGTTCTATTGGTGGAGCAGCAGAAACCTACTGGGGTAAAAATAAAGCTCATTCTTTAGAAGGTGCTTTTGAAAAGTATACGAAAATTGGGGCGGGGCTTTTTATTATATTGGCTCTTGTACTTAATGTATTGATTAAATAAAACACACTTTTTAAAAAGTGTGTTTTTTAATTTAATTTTTATTTCTATGTTTAGGCTTTAGGATTATAGACATACTAAGGATAAAAGGTATAGTGCGAAAGAAGAGGTGGTACAAATGGAAGAAAATAAAGATAGAAAGCAACTGATATTAGATTTTATGCAGCATAAGGATTATACCCCCATGAAAATAAAACAACTTAGTATAATTTTACAAGTCCCTAATAATGAAAAGGTATTATTAGAAGAATTACTAGGCGAATTGATTAAGGAAGGAAAAGTAATTAAAACTAAAAAGGGGAAATATGCTATCCCCGAAACTTTGAATATGGTTATAGGTGTTTTTCAAGGAAACAGTAAGGGTTTTGGATTTTTATTATTGGATGATCCAGATTCAAAGGACATCTTTATCCCTGCCGAGGCTGTGAATGGGGCTATGCATAAAGACAAGGTACTATGTAAAATAACAAGGCCTGCTGCAGATGGGAAAAGGACAGAAGGGGAAATTGTAGAGATACTTGAAAGAGGCTCGGATAAGATTGTGGGGACTTATGAACAAAGTAGATATTTTGGTTTTGTAATTCCCGATGATAAAAATTTCGCTAAGGATATTTTTATACCTAAGGGTGCTAATTTAGGGGCAGTTACGGGGCATAAGGTAGTCATTAAAATTACTGATTGGGGAAAGGATAGGAGAAATCCAGAAGGAGAAGTCATCGAAATATTAGGACATATAAATGATCCTAGAACCGATATACTAGCCATCATAAAACAATTTGACATGTCTATGGAATTCCCGGAAGAGGTAATGAGTCAAACGAAAGGTATCCCGGAAGAAGTTTTAGAAAATTCTATCGAGGGGAGGAAAGACCTTCGAAATATCAGAATGGTTACCATTGATGGGGAAGATGCAAAGGATTTAGACGATGCCATTTCCTTAGAAAAGCTTTCTAACGGATTGTATAGGTTAGGGGTACATATAGCTGATGTGACCCACTATGTAAGGGAAAACACCCCTTTAGATAAAGAAGCCCTGGATAGAGGTACCAGCGTATATTTAGTAGATAGGGTTATTCCCATGCTCCCCCATAAATTATCTAATGGTATATGCTCCCTTAATGCAGGAGAGGATAGGCTGGCCCTTAGTTGCATCATGGATATAGATTATAACGGTAATGTGCAAAGCCATCAAATAGCAGAAACAGTAATCAATATAGACGAAAGAATGACATATACCAATGTTAAAAAAATCTTAGTAGATAAAGATGCCAAATTAATGGAAAGATACAAGGATTATATAGACTTTTTCAAGCTAATGGAAAAGTTATGTTTAATTCTGAAAAATAAAAGGGATAAAAGAGGAGCAATAGATTTTGATTTTGAGGAGGCTAAGATAATACTGGACGAAGAAGGTCGTGCCATAGATATCAAAACCCATGAAAGAAATATTGCTACGAGAATTATAGAGGAGTTTATGTTGGTATGTAATGAAACTGTGGCTGAAGATTACTTTTGGCAAGGCATTCCTTTTTTATATCGTTCACATCAAGACCCTGATTCTGAAAAAATATTAAAGCTATCTACTTTTATTCATAATTTTGGATACCGCATAAAGGGAGCGAGTAATGTTCATCCAAAAGATTTACAAAAAATCTTAATGGATATAAAAAGTAAGCCCGAAGAAAACGTGATAAGCCGTTTGGTTCTTCGTTCGATGCAGCAAGCAAGATACACTCCTAATAATGATGGTCATTTTGGATTGGCTGCAAAATATTACTGTCATTTTACATCTCCTATAAGGCGATATCCCGACTTACAGATTCACAGAATTATTAAAGCAAATCTTCAGGGAAGAATGGATGATAAATATCAAAATATACTTAAAAAGAAAATGGCCGATGTGGCAAAGCATTGTTCCCTCAGAGAAAGAACTGCTGAAGAAGCAGAAAGGCAAACAGAACAGCTTAAAAAGGTTGAATTTATGAAAGACAAAATAGGTGAAGTGTATGATGGTATAATATCAGGGATTACCTCTTGGGGAATGTATGTTGAATTATCCAATACAGTAGAAGGTCTTGTCCATGTGACGGAAATGGATGATGATTATTATATATTTGATGAACAGCATTATTTACTTATTGGTGAAAAGAGAAAGAAGATTTATAGATTAGGAGATCAGGTAAAGGTAAAGCTTATAAAAGCAGATACCATACAAAGGACAATTGATTTTTCATTGGTATTACCTGAGGAAGATGAATAGAAGGCAGCGGAGGGAGAAAGGCAATATAATAAAAATAGACGGAGGATTTTTTCCAACGTCTATTTTCCCATTTTATCAATATATTGAACAGCATAATTAATAATATCGTCATTGGTATATTCTAAATCAGGTTTAATACCTTCCCCTTGAATATTAATATTATTAGGAGTGTTCCAAAGCATAGTGGTTGCTTTTATGGCAAAACCATCCTTAAGGGGCATTGTGAACTGTCCAATTCCCTTTCCAAAAGTAGTCTCACCTATTAGGGTAACATTATCTAGATTATCTTTTAAGGCAGCTATGAATCCCTCGCTAGAACTGGCAGTGTTACTATCTTGCAAAATAATAACATTATTAAAACCTAATATCTGATTCTTTTTACTTTTTATAGTTCGTGTAAATAACTTTGAACGGGTAATGTCAAAGGAGATAACCCTATTCTTTGGAATAAATAAGTCACTGATATAATATAGGGCAAAAACATCACCCCCAGGGTTACCCCTTAAATCAACAATGATATTTGGATATTCATTTAGGACTTTAGATTGGTCTTTTATAAATTTCTTGGTATATTTAGAAAAATTGGTGAGCTTAAGATATACAATATCATCAGAAAGTTCTTCTAAATAGGCTTGCTCAGCTTCCTTGATGGTAATTTCCTTGCTTTTCTTATATTGTTCTGGGAGGTATTGATATGTATACCTATCATTTTTAATCGCACGTATTTCCCTAGTTACTATAGACATTACAAGATTATCAAAGTATTTATAGTAATCACCATTAACAGTTCTATTTAATTCTTTTTCATAAAGTTTTTCAAGGGAATCAGTATAAACATAATTTTGGTTGATCAAATGTTTGAAAACAAAGTAATCATAATTTAGGTAAATATAATATGAGGCTCCACATAAAAAAAGGATAAATATAGTAAGAAGAGTATAAAATTTTCTTTTTAGACTTTTGTATTGATAATCCATGGATATAAACATGGGCTTTTTTCTTCCAAACATATAACCCCTCCAATATTAATAATATTTCAATATAATTATTATTGTTATATTAGTGTTTCCTAATATTAGTGTATGTTATAATTAGACAAAATACAATAATTATTTTAAATTATACATAAAAACATTACATATAAATGCATAATTTACACAAAAAGGTATCTAAAAAAACTTGAAAATCCTAATGAATATGTTATAATTAATTTTGCACCTTTTAAAGTAGCAGATATAGGAGAGTTTCTATTATGGCAAAAAATCCATCGAACTATAAATTAATAGCACAAAATAAAAAGGCTAATCACGATTATTTTATTGAAGATACCTACGAAGCAGGGGTTGTCCTTGCAGGTACTGAGGTTAAATCAATTCGTATGGGTAAGGCTAGTATAAAAGAAAGTTTTGTTCGTGTAAGGGATGGGGAAGTATTCATCTATAATATGCATATAAATCCATATGAAAAAGGGAATATCTTCAATAAAGACCCCTTAAGAACAAGAAAACTACTCCTTCATAGAAGTGAAATCTCAAAAATTTTGGGTGCCGTAACGCAAAAGGGTTATACTATCGTTCCTTTGAAAATTTACATCAAAGGAAGTTTGGTCAAAGTCCTCATTGGTGTTGCTAAGGGTAAAAAATTATACGATAAACGAGAAGAGATTGCCAAGAAAGATCAAAGGCGACAGGCAGAAAAAGATTTCAAAGTCAAAAATCTGTATTAACCCATATCACGGGGGTGTACTGGTTTCGACGG
Source organism: Candidatus Epulonipiscium sp. (assembly GCA_012519205.1). NCBI lineage: Bacteria > Bacillati > Bacillota > Clostridia > Lachnospirales > Lachnospiraceae > Candidatus Epulonipiscium > Candidatus Epulonipiscium sp. Next base: position 25,058 of record JAAYQR010000019.1, read on the forward strand.
GAGTCATGTATAGTGGGGCAGCCATCCGCAGACTCCGGAGCTGCGATAACAATCTGGAACTTAAACGTAAACGCAGAAGACAATTTTGCATTCGCTGCCTAATTAGGCAGCTGTCTCTCTTAGATAACCCGCGTTCTAGGAAGAGGCATCGACTAGCGGGCAACTTTCACTCCTAAGCTTTGCGGAGCTGATCGTATCTATGAAGCTACCAAGGTATTAAGCCCGTCGTTAGGCGTCTTACCAAGGGAAACCTAAAGTAACGACTTTGATGGAAGAGACCACGCTATATGGATTTTCGGACGGGGGTTCGATTCCCCCCACCTCCATTCAATATATCCACGTCACCTTTTGGGGACGTGGATTTTCCCTTTAGCAAGAAACTCTTGCCTTTTAGGAGTAAGGCTATCATAATAAGAATAGAATTATAAATGATATAATATAAAGATTGAATGATGAGGTACTTTATTATGTATAAGAATTATTTGTTTGATTTATATGGAACACTAATTAATATCAAAACAGACGAGGAAAAGTCAAGTTTTTGGAAAGGACTGGCACAATTTTATAGTTTTAATGGTGCCCCATACGAAGGCCTGGAATTAAAATTAATATACTTACAGAAAATAAGAGAAAAAAAAGAGGGTAATTTAAAAACAAAATATCCAGAGGTAAAACTAGTTGAAGTCATTACTGAAATGTACTGGGAAAAAGGAATTAAACCTTCCCTAGAATTAATAATCCATACAACTCAATTTTTTAGAATTACGTCTACTGAATACATTAAACTTTATGACGGTGTCATAAAGTTTTTAGATATACTAAAGGGTAGAGGAAAGAAACTATATGTTCTATCAAATGCCCAACGTGAATTTACATTACCCGAATTAGATTATTTAGGAATAGCCAAATATTTTGATGGGATTTATATTTCTTCAGATTATGAGATTTGTAAACCTGATATACAGTTTATCAACGAATTAATTAAAAGAGAGAAACTATCAGTGAAAGAAAGCATTATGATTGGAAATGATCACATTGCAGATGTAGGAGTAGCTACAGGAGTTGGAATGGACTGCCTATATATTCACTCGAACCTTTCCCAAGAACTAGAAAGTACTCCAAAATGTAAGTATACTATAATGGATGGAGATTTAAAAGATATTTGGCATCAAATATGAGTGATGCCTGTTTGTCCACTTTATTAATATACATCCATTTCTGAGACTCTCTATTTAGTAGATGATTATGAAGAGGTATATAAATAAAAGTATGCGAAAGGTGGTTTCATAATCCTAAACTCATTCAATCAAGGGGCAGTAGGTTCCTGGCGGGTTGGGTAAGTGTCCCTTCTATAGGGGATTGAGAATGGGAGCAAAACAATATAGAAAGTTTACAATAAGGAGAAGGGAAATGCCTAAAAAAAATAAAGAAAGAGCTATATTAACAAAGGAGGATTTGATCAGTCAATTTAAGCCTTGCGGGATTGACAAAGGCCATACTGTATTTGTACATACTTCTTTAAAAAGTTTAGGTTTTGTAGTGGGGGGGCAGAAACTTTAATAAGGGCACTTTTAGAAATAGTAGGAACAGAAGGTACAATAATGATGCCTTCACAGACATGGAAGAACCTTGATCCATCTACTGGAGTGCATTGGGAAGAACCCGAGGAATGGTGGCCTATTATACGAAAAAATTGGCCAGCGTATGATAAGGAAGTTACTCCTGCAATCGGGATGGGCGTTGTAGCTGAGATGTTTAGAAAATGGCCAGGAGCAAAAAGAAGCGATCACCCCGCAAGATCAGTTGCTGCAGTTGGAAAATATGCAGCATACCTTACAAAAGAACATGATTTAAGCAATATCTTTGGGAAGAATTCACCTGTTGATAAGCTATATGAATTGGATGGATATATTTTATTAATTGGTGTAGGGTATGACAAAAACACTTCTTTTCATTTGGCAGAAACCAGAGCAAACTTTCCTACGAAATGCTTTATAAATGAAAGCAGTGCTATATGGAAAAATGGGAAGAGAGAATGGGTAACATATACCACTCAGGCAGTAGATGATTCAGATTTTATAAGAATGGGTGATGAATATGACAAGGAAAAAAACACCAAGATACATAAGGTTGGAAATGCAAATGTACGCTATATAAAGCAAAGACCCCTAGTTGATTGGGCTACCCATTGGATTGAAAAAAACAGGATATCTTTGTAATGCCAGACTAGAATAGCAATAAGGCCAACATTTCCCATGTGAAGACAATAGAAAATTTATATATTTTGATAGAGGTATATAGGTTTTTAGTGTATAATAAATACTAGTTTAATATATTGACTAATTATATCGACAGGAGGATACACCATGAAGGACAGAAAAAGCTTTTATACTTATAGGAGGGGTCTATTTAGCAATATTGGAATTACCCAAAGATTAATTATAACCTTTATTATATTAAGTGTTGTTCCGCTAAGTATAATAGCGGGTTTTTCCTACTTTAATGCAGAAAAAACAGTCAAGGATAAGGTTGGTTTTTATTCAAAGAAGATGATTGAACAATTGGCTATTAATATTAATTCTAAAATAGATGAATTTGAAAGAATAACCAAAATGGTTATTGGAAATGATGAATTAATGAAAAATATAGAGAAGCGAAATTTTGATAGTCTTTCAGAAAAAAATAATAATGATGAAAATATAAAGAATGCATTGTTCTCCATGAACTTTTCAAATAGTTCAATGGAAGCGCTCTATATTTATAGATATGATGGAGAAATATTCAAGGCAGGTAGTAGAATTAATCTGGGAAAGGAATTAGGCGGGGAAAGTGAAGAACAAGTTTTAAAGGATTTACTTGAAGTTTCTAAAGAAACAGGGGACGATATGATATGGACAACAGGCTTTAATGATACATACAGATATGTACTTTTATTAAAACAGATAAAAAGCGTAAAAACGGCAGATAATCTAGGAGTATTGGTTATTGTAATTAATGGCAGCGAACTAAATTCTGTTATTGAACAGGCAGGGCTTGTTGGTAGCGCCAGTATGACATTAATAGACAAAGATAAAAGGATAATCACAAGCCTTAAGGGACTTGAAGTTAATGATGAAGTAATAGGCACTGAATTTGCAGAGAAATATTTGGATAGAATATATGGAGAAGAACCTTCTGATAATTTTACAAATTCTAATGAGGTAATAAGCTATTCCACTACAAAAAACGGGTGGAAGTTAATTATTAAGGAGCCCATTTCTGAGTTAATGAAGGAAATGAAAGTAGTAAAACAAGGTATTATAGGCATACTCATTTTTTGTATAGTTGTATCTATATTAGTAGGGATGTTCATTTCTTTTAGTATTTCTAGGCCATTGAGACTTATAATGAATTTAATGGGTAGAATTGAGCAAGGGGACCTAACAGTATCATCACCTATTATTGGTAAAAATGAAATAGGAAAATTATCCCATAGCTTTAACAAAATGATAGATAATATTCGTAATTTAATTATGCAGACACAACATGTGGCAGATCAGGTAGAAAATGATACAGACGTAATAAAAGGCTCTTCAGAGCAATCGGCAGCGTCATCTAATCAAGTAGCCACAGCTATTAGCGAATTAGCAGAAGGAGCTAGTGAGCAATCAAAACAAGTTGATAATACAAATAAGCTCATGGATAAATTAGCAAATAACATCAACCATGTTATAAAAAGAATAGAAGATATGATAGATATGATTGAGCAAACAGAAACTTCGAGGGATTATGCAGTGAATACGATGGAACAATTAAATGAAAAAACTAAAAGTGCTGTAGAATCATCTAATATAATATATGAAGAAATTAGGCAATTAAGTGAAGAAACAAAAGAAGTTATTCAAGTGGTTAAGGTAATAGCAGGAATTAGTGAGCAGACAAATCTACTTGCCCTAAACGCAGCAATAGAAGCAGCTAGGGCAGGAAAAGCAGGAAAGGGTTTTGCAGTGGTTGCTGATGAAATCCGTAAGCTGGCCATGGGAACTAAGGATGCTACAGGTATGATTAATAAAATCATTTCTAACATTCAGACTAAGACTGATAAGGCAGTTGGAATTGTTGAGACTTCCGATAAGATTTTTGAAGAGCAAAAGGTAATGGTTTATGAAACAAACAATGCTTTTAATGATATGGCTCAATGCATGCAAAACATGATACAGCAGATAGAGGATATAAATGAAAAGATAGAGGATATAGAGCAGCAAAAGGAACAGTCAGTAGATGCTATCACTAACATTTCAGCTATTGTACAAGAAAGCGCAGCATCAATTGAAGAAGTAACTGCAACCAGCCAAGAACAGACGAGTTCTGCAGATCAGCTGGCACTACTTGCAAACAACCTAACCAGTGTAATTCAGAACTTGAAAAATTCGCTAAACCAATTTAAAATATAACAGACATAAATATCACTACATTTAGGAGGAGAATAATGGATAATTTTATATTTCAAAATCCTACAAAGATTATTTTTGGGAAAGGGACCGAGAATGAAGTAGGAAAAGAAGTTAGTAAATATAGCAAGAAAATATTACTTCATTATGGTGGTGGAAGCATTAAAAAAACAGGTCTCTATGAACGGGTGACTACATCTTTAAAGGGTGTAGGGGTTGAATATTTAGAACTTTCCGGGGTTAAGCCTAATCCAAGACTTAACCTTGTAAGGGAAGGAATAAGGATATGTCGTGAGAACAATGTCGATTTTATATTAGCAGTTGGGGGTGGCAGTGTTATTGATTCCTCCAAGGCAATTGCTATGGGAACGGTTTATGAGGGAGATGTTTGGGACTTTTATACCGGCAAAGCATTACCTAAGGCTGCTCTACCTTTAGGCACAGTCTTAACCATACCCGCTGCAGGTAGTGAATCTAGCAGTTCTTCCGTTATAACTAATGAAGAGGGATGGTATAAAAGGGGTGTAGGGTCCGATTTGATCTACCCTAGATTTTCTATACTAAATCCTGAATTGACCTACACTCTTCCGAAATATCAAGTTGCCTGTGGGGCGGCTGATATCTTAGCACATTTAATGGAAAGGTACTTTACGAATACTAAAAGCGTTGAATTGATAGATCGCCTGATTGAATCCACCATGAAAACAATTATCAATAATGTCCCTCTGGTTATTAAGGATTCAGATAATTATGATGCATGGGCACAGGTCATGTGGGCTGGTACAATAGCACATAATAATATACTTAGTACTGGGAGAGTAGGTGACTGGGGTTCCCATGATATAGAGCATGAGCTAAGTGGCATTTATGACGTAGCCCATGGAGCGGGATTAGCTGTTGTTTTCCCTGCATGGATGAAATATGTTTACAAATATGATTTAGATAGATTCATTCAATTTGCCGTTAGGGTATGGAATACAGAACAAGATTATTTTAATCCTGAGGAAACAGCTTTAAAGGGCATTAAGAAACTTGAAGAGTTTTTCAAGTCCATCGGTCTTCCTATTACTTTAGAAGGACTAGGGATTAAGGATGATAGATTAGAAGAGATGGCAGATAAAGCTACAGATTCAGACCAATCTACTTTAGGTAATTTTGTAAAACTAACTAAAAAAGATGTTTACAATATTTTAAAATTAGCAAGAGAATAACGAATAAAAAATTAGTATCTATGAGGATACTAATTTTTTTATGGACTATATTTCCGTGAAGAAATTGGAAGGAATAATTAATGCATAAGGGTGTAATTTTAAAAAAATTATGTTACAATGGGTACGATGCAATTTTACATAAAAATATGCAGCGGAAGGAGCCTAAATGTGAAACGAAAACTATTTATTGCTTTAATATTTATTTTAGTACTAATTAATATTTCTCCTATCAAAGCTGAGGAAGTTTCTCTTTCTATACAGTCCGAAGCAGTGATTCTCATTGAAGAAAGTACCGGTAAAGTACTTTTTGAAAAGAATGCTTACCAAAAAATGTATCCGGCTAGTACAACTAAAATTTTAACAGCATTGATTGCTTTGGAAAACTTAGACGCAAATAAAATTATTAAAATAGGTAACGAAGTATACTCCGTACCTTTAGATGCAAGTAAAGCTGGACATATTCCTGGGGATGAGATTACTCTAAAAGATTTATTGATATCTTTATTGTTACCATCTGGTAATGATTCGGCATTTGTTATTGCTACAGAGGTGGCAAAAAAAACTACGGGTAATGACACCTTAGATTTCAACAGTGCGATTACAGAATTTGCAATTTTAATGAACGAAAGAGCTAAAGAAATAAAGGTAACCAATACAAATTTTGTTAACCCCCATGGGTATCATGATGAAAATCATTATACTACTGCTTATGAATTGGCTCTAATTACAAGAGAAGCCTTAAAAAATCCTGAATTTAAAGAAATCATTAAAATGCCTTTATCCACTATTGGAAGTGAAGGTGCACAAAACCAGAGAACATTAACCTTTAGAAATAGGAACTTACTTCTAGATTCAAGAGATAACAACACATATTATCCCTATGCTACAGGTGGGAAAACCGGATTTACTGACGAGGCGGGAGAATGCCTTGTTGCAACTGCAACGAAGGATGGAATGAATTTGATTGCAGTTATTTTAAAGAGCCCTAAGGACACAAGATGGAATGAAACCAAGGCATTATTTGACTATGGCTTTGAAAGTTTCAAATTCCATAAGGTAGTAGACAAGGGAGAGATTGTAAGTATAGTTGATGTAGAAAAGGCATCCCCTAAGGGGCCAGCACAATTAGAAGTAATATCAAAAGATGAGTATACGGACCTATTTCACAAAAACGATATTTCAAAGATTAAGGAAAATATAACTTTAAATACTGAAACTCTTATTGCACCTATTGTACAGGGAGAAACCGTAGGAGAGGTAACCTTTACCTTAGGTGGGGAAGAACTTTCTAAGATTAAGTTGGACGCAAAATACGATATTGAAAAGCGTACAATATGGGATGTCATGATTTCAATTGAAGCTATTCCGTATTGGAGCGGGATTATAGGTGGCATAATCATCTTATGCGGAGTGATGAATATGTTAAAGAAAAGAAAAAGAAAAAAAGGTTTTCATCTTAGATAATATCATCTATACCATAATTGGATGCTATGGTAAAATTATAGCAGTTTCTACTAAAGGAGGAATTTTATGAGCATTATAAAAAGGAGTTTTGGAAAAAATGAAGATGGGAAAGAAATATTTCTTTTTAGGCTTACCAATTCTAAAAAAATGGAAGTTGAAATCACCAATTATGGGGGGATAATAGTCTCTATTTTTGTTCCCGATAAAAATGGTAAGATAGATGATGTAACACTCGGTTTTGATAATCTTGATAGCTACCTAAACAAAAACCCGTTTTTTGGGGCGTTGGTTGGTAGACATGCTAATAGAATTGAAAAAGGTAAATTTACCCTTAATGAAAAAACCTATTATGTTGTTAAAAACGATGGAGATAATCATTTGCACGGTGGGGTTAAAGGTTTTGATAAACAGATATGGGAACCAAAGATTATCGAAATTGATAACGGGGAAAGTTTGGAACTTACTTACCTAAGCAAGGATGGGGAAGAAAATTACCCGGGAAATCTTAAGGTGAGGGTTACATACACCCTTAATGAAGAGAATGAACTAAAAATAGATTATTATGCTATTAGTGATAAGGATACAGTAGTTAACCTCACAAATCATGCTTATTTTAATTTAAAAGGCCATGGAAGTGGAGATATTCTAGACCATGAATTGATGATTAATTCTGACAGGTTTACTGTGATTAATGATGAATGTATTCCAATAGGTCAATTTAGGGATGTAAAAGGTACCCCTATGGATTTTACTTCCTTAACCCCTATTAGAAAAGGAATATTTTCAGAGGATGAACAAGTTAAGTGTGGGAAAGGATATGACCATAATTGGGTGTTAAATGTAAATGGAAAAGTCCCTGAAAAGGCAGGAGAATTATTTGAACCTAGCAGCGGACGACTAATGGAATTTTTTACAACAAAACCCGGGGTTCAATTTTATTCTGGAAATTTTATTGAAGACTGTCCTACGGGTAAGGACGGGGTGGAGTATGGTAGAAGAGCTGGCCTCTGTCTTGAAACCCAGTACTTCCCCAATGCATTAAACCATGAACATTTTCCTTCACCGATACTTAGAGCAGGAGAGGAATACAAACATATCACGATTTATAAATTCTCTATAAGATAAAAAAATCACCCAGTACATCCTTTGATAGATATATTGGGTGATTTTTGACTAATATCTTAAGAGAACCCCTATGAATCCAGAGATAATAATAAATAGTATAGGATGTTTTTTATATTTTTGGATTAGGTAAAGTATAATCAAGAACAATATAATAGCTTTATAGTTTAAGATTTTCAATAAATTACTTCCCACCTTAAGTTGTTCTGTATTTAATAGGGTGAGTTTTGCTACTTCAAAACCTGCAGCCGATATAAGGCCCACAACAGCAGGACGAATACCGTTTAGGCTGGCCCTTACATAGGGATGTTCACTAAATCTCATATAATAATGGGCAATAAGTATAATAATAATAACCGACGGGGCTACTATCCCCAAAGTAGCAACAAGAGAACCTAAGATACCTCCCCCTTTATATCCTACAAAGGTGGCAGTATTAATCCCTATAGGTCCTGGGGTGGATTCTGAAACAGCAATCATATTTAACAAATCATAAGTAGTTATCCAATTGTATTTATCCACCATTTGATGCAGGAAGGGGAGGGTAGCAAGCCCACCACCAATGGAGAATAAACCGATTTTAAAAAACTCTAGAAATAATAATAAGTAAATCATCATGAATCCACCTTTTTACGAAGATTTATTAAGGTACCCAAGGCACCGCTAAGGAGTATGACAAACACAGGAGAAATATTTGTAAATGCAATTAAAAGAAAAGATAAGGTAAACAGTACAATTCCAATCCAATCTTTAACAGATTGATTCCACATTTTAATGATTGTATGGGTGATTAAGGCAACTACAGATACTCTTATCCCCCCCAAGGCATGTTGCACAATAGGATAGTCCTGGAAATGTTGAAAAAACATTGCTACAATTGTTATGATTACTAAGGAAGGGGCAACCATTCCTGCCGTAGCAAAGATAGAACCAAGGATGCCTTTTCTTTTATAGCCTATAAAAGTAGCTGTATTAATAGCGATAATTCCGGGGGTGCATTGTCCAATGGCATAGTAATCGAGGACTTCTTCGTCAGTGGCCCATTTCCTTTCTTCTACTACTTCTTTTTGGATAATGGGTAGCATTGCATATCCTCCCCCAAAGGTAAAGCCACCTATACGGGCAAAAACAAGAAATAAATCAATAAGTTCTTTCATATATTTTACTCCTTATATCTAGGGCAAACGATTCAAAAAAGATAGCAATTTAAATTTTTGAATCATCCACAGGTATTTTGGAAAGTATAATTACGACAAAGGTAATTAATAAAATAACTACAAATATCCCAAGCATTCCTTTCCACATTATATTTAGGGAAAGAATAAAATTATCAAACATAATATTAAGCTCCTTCTATATCCATATATTTTAAAGCATCTGAGATAATAGATTAAGGATTATTCCTCCTGCTACTACCGAGCCAATTTGGCCGGAAACATTTGCTCCTATTGCATGCATCAAAAGATGGTTTGTGGGATTTTCCTTAAGTCCCATCTTTTGGACAACCCTGGCAGACATAGGGAATGCAGAAATACCTGCAGCACCAATCATTGGATTAACCTTTTCTTTTAGAAATAAATTAAGAAATTTTGCAAACAAAACACCGCCTATGGTATCAAAGATGAAGGCTAATAATCCTAAGCCCATGATTAATAGGGTATTTATGGATACAAATGCTTCAGCTTTCATGCTAAAGGATATGGTGATGCCAAGTAATAAAGTTATTAGATTTGCTAAGGTATTTTGGGCTGTTTCGGATAAGCTATTTAGCACACCACACTCTCTAATAAGATTACCAAACATCAAAAATCCAACTAGAGATACGGACATAGGTGCTACAAGTCCAGCAATGAATGTTACAGCAATAGGAAAGATAAGCCTCGTTTTTTTAGAAATAGCTTTTGGATTATAAGACATTTTAATTAATCTTTCTTTTTTGGTTGTAACAAGTTTTATCGCCAGGGGTTGTACCATCGGTACCAATGCCATATAGGAATAAGCTGCTACGGCAATAGCACCAATGTATTTAGAACCTAGGATTTGTGATACTAAAATTGATGTAGGACCATCTGCTGCCCCAATGATTCCGATAGATGCAGCATCCTTTAAATCAAAGCCAAGTAGGGTGGCTACTGATATGGTAAAAAATATGCCAAACTGGGCAGCAGCACCGAATAAGAGCATCTTAGGATTAGAAAGAAGGGGCCCAAAATCTATCATTGCACCAATACCGATAAAAAGTAAAATAGGTAGTGCTTCAGAAGCTTCTATGCCCATATTAAATAACCATTCTATAATTCCTTTCGTTTCACCAATACCTGCAAGGGTTTGATTTAAGACTCCGGAGGCAGGCAAATTAACTAAAATTGCACCAAATCCCATAGGGAGGAGCAATGCAGGTTCAAAGTCTTTGTATACAGCCAAATATATAAGCAGTATTCCTATTAAATACATAATAAATTGTTGAGGTGTAATTGACATAAGTCCTGAAATTAGAAAATCCATAAAAAATAATCCTCCTGTTATTAATCCAAAAGTTTACAATCTGCGATTTGCAATTAAAGACATTATACCACAATTTTTTCATACATGCATATTAGTAGACTGCCATAATTAATAGTATAATTTTGGCAGTCTTATCTTAATGTTTAGGAGGATTGATTATTTTATTGCTATTATCTTTATCCCTTAGGTAATGGTGGAAATATTGAATAATGTGTTCGATATTTTCAGCACAACTTTCATATAAAATCTTTGCTTGCTTATTATCAGTTTCATTATGATATGTTAGTAAGTCTGAACGAACCTTGTTTAATTTGGCAAGGAGTATTTGGTTGGAAGTATCATTAGAGGGAAGATTATCGTAGTAATCATAGGAGTCTATAAATAAATTTCCACTATTATCGACTTGGGCAAATGAAATCTTAGCCAAATCAAAGACTCCTTTTTCGCCAAGCTTACTCATAAGCCAAGAACGGGTTAAACCGTACTCATATAGGGCATCCTCATCAATTTGCCCTTCTCTTATTATTAGATTTCCGATTCCACTATAAGTCGTGGGGAGTTTAAGATGAGAAGGAGTTAGGACTTGCTTATTAGGTTTTTGTTGTATACTAATATCACCATTCGTTTCAAGAAAAGCAAATTCTACATCTGATAAATTGAAGACATTCTTTTCCCTGAGTTTTGTGGTTAATTCATCAATATTTAATCTTTCCTTTTTAAGTTTATCTTCGATGATTCTGCCATTTTTTATGAGCATTGTTTTACTGCCAATAGTCAGTTTTCTAAAAGAAATACTTTTTAGGGATAGATATGAGGTAATTATTTGAAGTAGTCCTAAGGTAGCTAAGACAATGAATATTTTTACAAGAGTATTAGAGGTATCAACTGATAAAGTTGCAGCTGAACTTCCTATGGTAATACCTATTACATAATCAAAGAATGATAATTGAGATATTTCTCGCTTACCCATTAGACGGGTTATAATAAGCAGAGAAATGTAAGTAAAAACAATTTGCATTACTAATTGTAAGTAAGTGGACATTATTTATTACCCTCCCTATACTGGGGTTCTTCCTCTTCTATATCTTCTATTCTACCTTTTAATTTTCTTATTACTGAATTTGTTTGGGTAGATAGCTGCTCAAACATTTGTTTTGTTTGGGCATCGGAAGTTTCTAAGTATGATACTGTGAAGTCTGCAGCAATTCCTTCTAGGGTGGCTAAGGTTGCCCTTAGTTTTTTATCAACGGGCATATTTACCCTCCTTTAACCTATGAATAGATTTAGTATTTACAAATTAAATGATTGTATTCAGGAAGTCATAAATGATATGATATAAATTAAGAAAATTAGGAAGGGTAAAAGTAGCTGGAGAAAAAACCAAGAAATATAGTTATCTCCTTAGGTGTACTTCTTACCTTAGGTTTTGAATATATTAGTAGGCACCCCTTATTGCAAGTGGCAGATTTTATAAAATTAAATCAAATAGAAAAAGCAATTACTGTGTATTAAGTCTTATCATATTGTTTATAATAGGTAGGATACTAATATATAAGGTACCTAGTTAAGAAACTAAAATTTTTTGTACTGCGTAGGATGATCGGCCGTTATTAGTATTATGCCGTCATTTCTACTTGATTGTCATAGAAAAAAGTAATATATTTATATTGAAGCATTAAAATGCCTAAAAGGTTACTACTAAGGACAACAGAAAGGAGAACAATAATGAATGTAGAACTGTTAAAAAAATATGCAAGGCTTCTTGTAAAAACAGGGGTAAACATCAAAAAGGATCAGCTCTTAATGATTATAAGTCCTATAGAAGCAGCACCCTTTACAAGAATCGTTTCGGAAATCGCTTATAAAGAAGGAGCAAAGGATGTACAAATCCTTTGGAAAGATGAAGTATCTACCAAGATAAAATATTTATATGCTCCTGAAGAAGTGTTTGAAACATACCCTAGCTGGCAGAAAGATTTTTATATTTCTTATGCTAGAGCTGGAGCAGCAATTTTGAATATTTTCGCTGAAGATCCAGAACTCCTTAAGGATATCGATGTAAAGAGGGTTGCAAAATATCAGAAAGTAACCAATACAGAGCTAAAAGAATATAGAGATAGAACTATGACTAACCAAAATGCTTGGTGTATTGCATCCATACCTACTGCTGCTTGGGCTAGGAAGGTATATCCTAATGTATCGGAAGGAGAAGCTGTTGATAAACTATGGGAAGCTATCTTAAAGACGGTACGAGTAGATACTAAAGACCCGGTAGCTTCATGGGAAGAGCATAAGAAGAATTTAGAAAAAAGAATGGAGGTTTTAAACGCTAGCAAGCTTCAATACCTTCATTATAAAAATGAATTGGGTACTGACCTTAAAATAGAGCTTCCCCCAAATCATATTTGGACGGGAGGCGCTGATAAAACACAAGAAGGCAGAGAATTCATAGCCAATATGCCTACAGAGGAAGTATTTACATTACCTAAAAAAGACGGTGTTAATGGCAAAGTAGTAAGTTCTATACCTCTAAATTATAATGGAAACCTTATAGACAAATTTTCCTTGACCTTTAAAGAGGGAAGAATTGTTGACTCTACCGCTGAAAAGGGATATGAAAGCCTAAAACATCTTATAGATACCGATGAAGGTTCCCATTACTTAGGAGAAGTGGCATTGGTACCCTATGATTCCCCAATTTCTAATTTAAGGACTTTATTTTACAACACTTTATTTGATGAAAATGCTTCCTGTCATTTAGCTATAGGCAGAGCTTACTCCCCTTGTATTAAGGGAGGAGAAAAAATGAGTCCCGAGGAATTAGCTAAAGAAGGTGCTAACGATTCTCTGGTTCACGTAGATTTTATGGTAGGTACTAAGGATCTTGAAATTATGGGAACTACCGTGGACGGAAAAGAGATTCCTATATTTGAGGGAGGAAATTTCGCATTTGAATCATAAAAAGTCCTAGGAGATATCTCCTAGGACTTTTTATGATTCAAATCTATTTATTATATTTCTATTCCTGTCTTTTGGTTTGCACTAATTCAGCATTATTTTAATGCATTAGGAAAACCTTGTCTACTTTTCTATTAAGCGTATTTACGATATAATAATTGTATCAATGAAAACATAAGAAGGGGTATCAATATGAATTTATTGTCCGTTGAAAACATAACTAAAATATATGGTGACAAAGTATTATTTAAAGATATATCCTTTGGGATTAACGAGGGGGATAAAATCGGTTTAATAGGTATTAACGGTACAGGGAAGAGTACTTTCCTAAAGATACTTATAGGGAAAGAGATTCCCGATTATGGCAGTATTACTACTATTAATGGCATTAGGATTGAATATCTTTCCCAAAATCCCAGTTTTGACGATAACTCCACGGTCCTAGAGCAGATTTTTAATGGCAACAATCTAACTACCCAGCTTATTAAAGAATATGAAGAGACTTTAGATAAGCTAAATAAAGATGGCCAAAATCAAAACCTTCAAGAAAAACTGCTTAAGCTAAATGAAAAAATGGATAAGGCGGATGCCTGGCAACTGGAGAGTGAAGCCAAAACCATCCTAACAAAACTGGGCATTTCTAATTTTGACGCAAAGGTAGGAACCCTTTCGGGAGGGCAAAGAAAGAGAATTGCCATAGCAGGGGCTCTTATTCGTCCATCGGATTTACTCGTCCTAGATGAACCAACTAACCAAATTGATAACGGAACTATTCTTTGGCTGGAGGAATATCTAAATAAGCGAAAAGGTGCTCTTATTATGATTACACATGATAGATATTTTTTAGATAGAATAGCAAATAGAATTATCGAACTAGATTGTGGAAACCTTTATGAATATAAAGGCAATTATACAAGGTTTATCGAAGCAAAAGCCTTAAGGGAAGAACAGCATAAGATTGACGAAGGAAAAAGGCAAAGACTTTATAAAAAGGAACTGGAATGGATAAGAAGTGGCGTAAGAGCTAGAGGAACCAAGCAAAAAGCAAGAATAGACAGATTTGAAGCATTACAGAATGAACAAGTTAATACAAACTCTGAGACCATGGAGATATCCGTAGGCACAAGAAGGTTAGGAAAAAAGATAATAGAACTAGGCAATATAAGCAAAGCTTTTGGGGATAAAATCCTTATAAAGGATTTTACCTATATATTTTTAAAAGAAGATCGAGTAGGGATTATCGGGCCCAATGGTAGTGGAAAATCAACTCTTTTAAATATCATCGCCGGGCTAATAAGGCCTGATAAGGGGAGTGTGGAAATAGGAGAAACCATAAAGATAGGCTACTACTCCCAGGAAAATAAAGATATGGATGAAAGTCTTAGGGTCATTGAATATATAAGAGAAGAGGCGGAGTATATAGAAAGTGGGAACGGCACTAAAATTACGGCATCTATGATGCTTGAAAGATTTTTATTTCCTCTAAATATGCAATGGACTCCTATTGGGAAACTTTCCGGAGGTGAAAAGAGAAGGTTGTATTTGCTTAGGGTTCTTATGGGGTCGCCGAATGTACTTCTTTTGGATGAGCCTACCAATGACCTAGATATTCAAACCCTAGAAATATTAGAAGAATACCTAGAGGAGTTTATGGGCCCTGTGATTACAGTTTCCCATGATAGGTATTTTTTAGATAAAGTAGTGGAAAAGATTTTTAATTTCGAAGGAGAAGGAATAATAAAAAATTATCCTGGAAATTTCGAAGATTATCAAAATAGAATCCAAAATAAGATATCAGAGGAAAAGGTTATTTATAGAGAAAAAGAAAAAAAGGATACTAGGAAAAAGAAAAAAGATACAAAAATTAAATTTACCTTTAAAGAAAAGCAAGAGTTTGAACAAATAGAGGGGTGGATTGAAAAGGCAGAAAACGAGTTAAATGAAATTCATAATAAGATAAATAATACAAAAAGTGACTATATACTCTTACAGGAACTAGATAAAGAGCAAAATGAAATAGGAAAACATTTAGAAGAACTAATGGAACGATGGGAATATCTTAATGAATTAGCAGAAAAAATGAATAATACTAAATAAAACTCAACGTTTTCTATTTATAACAAACGCAATTACGATAGCTAATATAATTCCAAGACAAAAAATGCCGCCAAACGCAATAAGAAGATTTGATCTAACCATAATATGCTCCTCTGTTTTTATATAATTGTAACATAACAAGAAAGTGAAAACAATCAATTTAAATTATTTAAAAGATATATAAAAACAGCTGCCATTAGGTAAATTCTAACGGCAGCTGTTTTTATATATTAATTAAAGGGGGGTGTATAACAAATTTGATTTATATATTTATTATAGGGGGTAAATATGAATTAGGTATGAACACGATATTACAAGTTGATGAAATTATATATGCAGCTTACTTTTTATTTTTTCTTTAAGTTTGTCAGGCAGCCTATAATATAAACTTATTAGTAAAAGGGCAGTAGACATAAGGACAATGGATACAATTAGTGACCAAGTAAATTTTATAGGCCTGTTAGACTGATGATTAAGAATGTACTCAAGGCCGATAGAAAACAAGGAAATCCCTACGCATAAATGAGAAGGTATAAAAATAAATTGATTTTTAAATTTACTTCTATTATATAGATAAAGAAGAAAAAAAGAAATGATTATAGAAAGTATAATAATAGGTAAAGCATGTGAGTAGCACCAGGTTACATTATAATCTACATAATCAAGTCCAAAGGTTAAACAAAAAGTGGTAATACCCATACCTAGTATGGAGTAGTAATGGTTTTTTATGTAGCCAAAAAGGAGAAAAACATAAAACCAGGAAGAAATAACACTTATAATGCTATACTTTATTGCATATTGACTTATATTAATGAATGAATTAATAGCCATTAAAATGAATACTGCACTAAATATTAAAATAGATAAAGTAAAAAATATTTGATTTTTGACTTTAAGTATTTTTTCATAATATATATTTTCGGCCTCGGGGAATTTTGATTCTTCTAAAAAAATTCATTCTCTTCTGTTGTCTTAGGCACAGGGAAAGTGCAAAGAGGACAATTTTTAACTCTATAATCCAGCTCAACACCGCATTTTGGACAGTAAGGCATAGTATCACTCCCTATTTGTTTCTATTTTAACGGGGATATTCATTCTTCGAATTTTGCGAAAGAATATTTTTTCTATTTCGGTAGCTTTGGTTAAACTTCCAAAGGAAATATAAATTTTATCTCTATAACTTATTACCCCCGCCTTTATTATGTTTCCACGGCTAGGAGGAGGATAAAACTCGAATCTTTCTATTAAAGATTCAATTGATTTCGGCATAGTTATGGGACCAAGGTTAGAAATACTTGTTGTATAATTTCTCTCAGCATATTTATTATAAAGAGTGGGCATCAACATATTCTTAATAAAAAGGGGAGTTAATCGTATAAAAAATGATTTCTCGTTCTTTATGTTTTTATGAATATGTTGATTAAAATGTTTTTTATTTATACTCATTTCCATATGACCACGAATATAATTTAAAATTTCATCAAAGGAATATATACCTAGGCGAAAGTCTAGTTGGGGAGTAATGCTTATAAAAAAGTTTCTCATAGTTTTGGAAGGAAAAAATTTTCTGAGGTTTACCGGTACATTCATAACTACTGGATATAACTTTTTAATATTGTTTTGATGGATATATTCTTGAATCGTATCTAAATACAAAGCTAGTAAAAATTGAGTTAGTGAAGCATTATGATGTTTAGCCATGGCAATTATAGTGTCCACAGGTATAATGCCGGTTATGATATTGTATTCTCCTTTGGAGTTTAATGGAAAGGGAAAGTGAAAGGCTTTTTTTAATTTGGGGGGAAGTGGTATGCCCTTCCTATAATACCTAAGAAAGGCATCTTCCACTTCTTCTTTATCTAAAACATGTTTTAATCCCGTTTTAACTCCAAGAAGCCCAAAGTACTCTATAAGGAGAGATTGGAGGAATGTTATGACTCCTGTTCCATCTGTAATACTATGGGATATTTCAATGCTTATTTTATTTCTATAGTACAATACCCTAAATGGAAAGGATTTCTTTCTTTTATATAACATAAACATACAGGGATAGAAAGTCTCCTTTTGAACCGTGGGATAATTCTCAGTATGTTCATAGTAATACCAAAAAAGACCTCGTTTAAGATTTACCTTGTAGTAGGGGAAACTATCTATTATATTTGTTAATGCCTCTTGAAGGATATCTGGTTTTATTAATTTGTATAGGGTAGCAGAAACGCGAAATACAGTAGACACCCTAGTAGAAGTGATAGAAGGGTAAAGTTTCCCTGCATTATCTAGCCTATACCAAGTTTTTGATTTTTGTTTCATATATATCACCAATCCGAGCATTTATTAATACGTTAAATTACTCTGTTTTAATTGCACTTAAAGCCGATAACTTCATGGCCCTTCTAGCTGGAAAGTACCCTGCAACCATTCCAATTAAACTACTAAAGATTAAGGAGGCACCTAAGAGCCAAAAGGGTATAACGGAAACATAAGTTTTTACTCCTTCTTCCGGGGGACCTGTAAACATATCCCCTAATAATCCTCCGGAACTAAAGCGATTAAGTAAGAATGAGATAAGCAGGCTTATAAGTAGTCCTAATAATCCACCAATAAAACCTATCATTGCTGCTTCTATCAAAAACATTTTTCTGATATCCGTAAGCAGGGCACCTATAACTTTCATAACACCTATTTCTCTTGTTCTTTCATATATCGACATAATCATTGTATTGGTTATGCCTAAGGCAGCAACCAGCAGGGAAACTGCACCAATACCTCCTAGTACCATTTGGATTCCCTTAAACATATTTTTAACTTCTTTTAAACCGTCAGACATACTATAAGCTTCAAAACCCATAGCCCTTATTTCTTCTAAAACCCCATCAACCTGATGAACGTTCTCAACTTTAACTTTGACATTTTGATAGGTAAATTCTTTAGTACCCTTTTTTTTCGGGATTTTTTGTCCTTGGGCAGCCTGTAACTTTTCTTCATAATCCCTTTGGGCAAGAATAAGCTTCTTAACGGTATCGGTAGGCATATAGCATCGATAACTGGTTTCATAATTTTTTTCTTCCATTATACCTACTACAGTTGCTTTAATAGGTCTAGGAGGCTTAACAATAGGTTTTGGGGCATTCTTTTCTCCGTAATTATGATCAGGTGAGATTTTTACTGTTTGGTTGAGCATATCAAAAGGAGCTTCTTGCCCTCCATCATATCCACCGTAAAATCTTCCATCAGTATATCCTATTTTACGAAAGTTCATGGCAACTTGTGTGCCCGCAATGATAACATTGCGATCATCGGCGGTAAAAGTTCTTCCACGGTCTACATTATATCCAAGCTTAGACATTGCTTCGGGGGTAATTCCTTCTATTTCAATATACCCCTTATATTTTCCGATTATGCTGGGGATATATAGGGAGACAGAGGGAATCACCATCTCTACACTGGTTATAGTTTCCATTTGTTTTAAATCTTCTTCGGAAATAGAAGGTTCAGTAGTATGAGAAGTCATATTGCCCCAATTAGGCCAAACATTTATTATGGATAAATCACCCCAACGTTTCATGGAATTTTCTAGGTTTAGATTCATTGCAAAACCTAAGGAAAGCATAAGTACAATAGAACCAGTCCCTATGATAACTCCTAATATGGTTAAAGAAGTACGCAGCTTTCGCCGCCATAGATTCCTTATACTCATTAATACCAGATCAAGATTATTCATCTAAGCTCATCTCATTTCTTTTGCGCTTTTTCATAATTATGATAATAGTTGCAGCAGCTAAGGCAAGTCCTAGTACAACTCCTATCCATGTAATGGGGTTTTTATAAAAAGGTTTTTGCTGATTTTCTATTTCTGGAGGCATCATACCCATACCATCAGGTCCCATTTCCATTTCGTCAAAAGAAGGGGCATCCATAACCAGCATTGTAAAGGACAGTCTTTGTTCTTGTTTTTCCCCTGTAATTTCTTCATAAATCACCACCAATTCGCCGCTGCATTCTCCAGGCTGTGTTGGGATAACGATTCCTTCATAATACTCTTCGCTTCCTTGTACAAAATTACCTACAAAGAAATTGGCATCTTCTTTTTCAAAGGGGCCTTCAACAGTTACCATGAGGTTTTTTATATTGGTTCTACCAGTATTAAAAATTTGCGAAATAACACTAATGGGCCTACCAATCATTGCCTCTCCATCGATCCTAACTTCCCCAACATCTATTTGGGTGCTTTGCTGTACGGGAATTCCAATTTTTGCTACCTCCGTGTAGGGCTCTCCTATAGAGTCCTCATACTCCATTTCTACTGTTACCTCGTAAGTTTTGGGATTGGCATCGGGAACAGTGTACATACGAACATTTTTCAAGACAGTTTCTCCCGGATTTATTTCTGCAAGATAAAACATATTACTTTGTCCACTAACAGGGGTAAAGACAGTGCCAGTATCCTGAGTTGTGTTGTCTGCACCTTTTTCATTTATGGTTAATACGGCTTTCATATTTTCCACTGTTTTGCTGCTATGGGTATTTGTAAAGCCTATACTTAAATCAAATTCTTGACCCGCCCTTACGATTTGTGGTTCTACAGTATATTCTCCAATAATAATCCTAGGTTTGCTCTTTGCATTACTTTTATCTCCTGCCACATTTATACCGACATATTGGCTAAAGGTGGCCACCCCTGCTCCTTGATAGGGTATGTATTCTACCTTAATTTCTATTGGATAATTACGATATTCAGCATCACTGCCTGCCCAAAAAACTGCAGAAAAGTTCTTTTTAGCTCCTGCATTAAAATTATTAATGGCATAGATGCTCTGGGATTTAGGCTTTAGAATTTCTCCGCCATCCAATGTAATTTTAACACTTTTAGCAGGGTATTTTGAGTTATTAATTAAGGAAAAGCTAACATTAAAATCTTCCCCCGTACCCACGGAATTGCCTGGAGTAACAATATTCTCTATAGATAATTCTGATAAGCCCAAGGTTTTTCCGTCTAAGGATACGAAAATTTCCTGGGTACTTTTTTGAATTTCTGTTGTACCATCGGAATAGGTATATTCGATGGTTAAGGGCTCAATATTTCCTTCCAAGGTTCCCGAAGCTAGCACCTTAAATTGCGTAGTTTTTGTTTCCCCTACTTTAATAGAAGGGATATAGGAAGTATTACTACCTTCAACTACTGTAAGTCCATCCTTTTTTAAGCCTGAAAGAGAAATTTCTACATTACTGGCAGGAGATTGCCCTTTATTAGTTGCAGTTATCTCTAGAGAGGCTGGTTTTCCTGGAGAAATTGGAGAGTTACTTTTAACTCCAAATTGAATTCTAGCAGGCATTTGGGTGTTTAGAACTTTTACATAAACCGTATCTTTATTTTCAAATTCATCGTCGGAGGAATTTGTGTACTTATATTTTATAGTAATAGGATATAGACCTGGTTTTGCAGTTCTATCCACTTGAATACCAAAGCTTAAATGATTGACACCTTCTCTATTTATTGAAGAGAAGTGTAGTTTTTCTAAGTCTTTTATTAAAATTGGAATTTGTACTCCCTCTTTGTTTGCTTCGACCGTAATTGTTAGATTTTTAGCAGTAAATCCTCCGGCGTTTACAAATGGGAGATTTACTTTTTTATATTCCCCTGCCCCTAACTCAACTATTTCATCGTTTACAAGGGAAATACGAGGCTGATACTTCTTGGTATCTACAACGATAATAGAATCATCAAGGGTTTTACTCCCTTCTATGGTACCTGTCGTGGTTGTGACAGCGCCGCTTTCTGTTTTTTCGGCATATTTTATACTATAACTGATTGTTCTATTACCGCCACCTTTATACTCTAATTTTCTTATGATAGAAATGTCTTCAACTCCGGGAGCCAAATCAAAACCTAGAGTAGTACTTCCTAGGCATTTATACCCATCCATAAATTCGATTGATTGTAAACGAACCTCTCTTTCGCTATTTGATGAATTGTTAACAGTAATTTCTATGTTCAGAACATCCCCAGAATCTAATTTACCGCTAGGCACAATGACTTCTTTAACCCAAGTACTCAATTCTATATTAGCGGCATGTAGGATATTAGAAGGTAAAAAATTAAAACAAAACACAAAAATATATATAATCGTTAAAAATTTATTCAGCTTTTTCATAAATTAGTTCCATCCCCTTATCTGATTTTTCTCCTATGGATATGATTTCCCCATCCCTCATATGTATCAATCTATCAGCGTAATCAGAGATTTCAGTGTCATGAGAAACAACAACCATAGTTTGATTATGTTTTCTTGCCATACGGCACATCAAATCCAAAATTTCAATAGTAGTATTCGTATCTAAATTTCCTGTGGGCTCATCAGCAAATATTATGGCAGGGCGATTTACAAAGGCCCTAGCTATACTTACCCTTTGTTGCTGACCACCACTCATTTCATTTGGCTTGTGTTTAAGGCGAGAACCTAGGCCAACTGACTCTAACATTTTGCTAGCCATAGTTTCCCGTTTTTTTCTTGGGATGCCTTGAAAGATTAGAGGTAGGCATACATTTTCTAAAGCTGTAAGAGAAGGTATTAAATTGTACGATTGGAAGATAAACCCTATGTATTTTTGCCTAAACTTAGCAAGTTTAGCCTCATTCATTTTTTCAATATGATGTCCTTTTATTGTTACGCTTCCCTTAGTTGGTTTTTCAAGTCCTGCCATCATGTTCAAAAGCGTTGATTTGCCAGAACCCGAAGAACCCAAAAGACAGCAAATTTCTCCTTTAGGTATTTGCAAATCAATTTGATTTAGGGCTATGATTTTTTCTTCACCCATGCGGTACACTTTCCTAATGCCTTGTACTTCAATAATGGAATCCAATAGTATCCTCTTTTCTAAGAGATAATATATTGATTTTAACATTGTTTTCCTTAAATTAAAACCTTAGAAATATTAAATTTTATTAACATTAACTTAATAAGCATTAATATTGGTATAGGTAGAAGTGCCTTTATTAAAGAATAATAACTTTTGAAAAGGTCCCTCACACAAGGTAGGTGAGGGACCTTTTTCCTAATAGCATTGAAAACTTGTAATGTTATCTAAATCAGTTCCAAAATAAACCCAACGGAATCCGGACCATCGCCAGCCAGCTACGGAATTTCTTCCAACAAAGGCAAGCCATGCCCAAAAGCTTTGCCCATTATTCAGCCATATATATACGAATTGATGGGTACAGGGACGAATTGCCCCAGGGTCAATTTTATACAGTTCAATAGATTTTTGGGGCATTTGTTGAGGCACAAAAGATGGAGGAGCTCCAGCCGGAGGACCTGAAGGATTACTTTGAGGTGGAAAATCTAGGGGTTGCCCATAGGGAGAACTTCCCGGTGTTCCTGGTTGCCCTGGAAAAGGAAGCTGCCCCCAAAATGGAGGTTGGTTAAAATACATAAAATCACTCCTTAATATGTTTTAGTGTATTATATTCACTATAATGTAAAAATGCGACAAGTAATCTTTTGCATATCCAGGGCATGAATTAAAATAGATGTATATTAACATAGGAAATGGAAAATAATACTTAATATGAAGAAGAGATTTGTAGTATATGGATTTATTGGATGGTCTATGGAGATTATCTGGACAGGGCTTAAATCCCTCATTAAAAAGGATATAAAGCTAACTGGAAATACATCTATTTGGATGTTTCCGATTTACGGCCTAACGGTATTTTTAGAACCCCTATGTAAAAGAATTAAAAAGCGGCATGTTGTATTTAGAGGAGGTGTATATACTATTTGCATATTTGTAGTAGAATTTGCAACAGGCTCGCTGCTTAAAAAAATATTAGGGGTGTGTCCTTGGGATTATGGGAAAAGGCGTTTTTCTGTAAGGGGATTAATTAGGTTGGACTATGCTCCAGCGTGGTTTGCAGCTGGATTGATTTTTGAATGGTTATATCACTTGCTTACCCAATTAAGCAACCCTCAAACTTGATTTAAATATTAAATAGTGGATATTGAACCATATAAAATTAAAAATACTTAAATAGAATATCGTAAATGGAGGGTGACTATGAAAGAAATCATTTTAGCAGGTGGATGCTTTTGGGGAGTTGAAGAATTTTTTTCAAGGATTGATGGGGTAGAGGAAACTAAGGTAGGATATGCCAACGGAGAATTGGAAAACCCATCCTATGAACAGGTCAAAACTCAAATGACAGGATATGCAGAAGTAGTACATATTCAATATGACGAAGAAAAGGTAAATCTCGAAACCATCCTAGAAAGGTTTTGGGGTGTAATAGATCCTACAGTTGAAAACCGACAAGGACCTGATATAGGTTCACAGTATAGGACGGGCATTTTTTATACCGATGAAAAAGATGAAAAGGTGATACTTAAATCTAAGGAGGAAGAACAGGAAAAATATTTAAAGCCGATTGTTACTCAGGTGGAACCGTTGAAAAAGTTCTATTTGGCAGAGGAATATCATCAAAGGTATTTGAAGAAAAATCCAAATGGGTATTGTCATATCAAAATGTAGAATGAATGCCAAGATGATACAACTTGCAGTTTTCTTAAGAGAGTGTTAAGATTAAACAAAATTTAAGACTGCCATTCAATTAATTAACATTTATTGTAATGGAAACGTAGACGAAAATTGCAAGGAGGAATAAAATGAGGGATAAAATAAGGGATAAAATAAGGGTTGGTATTATAGGGTATGGTAATTTGGGAAAAGGTGTAAGATTAGCTTTAAGTCAAAACCCTGATATGGAATTAGTGGCTGTGTTTACAAGGAGAAATCCAAAGAGTATTATTTTGGAGAACTGCAATGTACCCGTATTACATATAGATAGCGCAAAAGATTATAAAGATAAAATTGATGTTATGGTACTTTGCGGAGGCTCGGCCACCGATTTACCCAAACAAACACCCATGTTTGCCAGCTTATTTAATGTAGTGGATAGTTTTGATAACCATGGTAAGATACCGGAACATTTTAACATAGTTGATAAAGCATCAAAAAAAGGAAATAAAGTAAGTGCGATTTCTATCGGATGGGATCCTGGTTTGTTTTCGATGAATCGTATGTTAGCAGAGGCAATACTGCCGGAAGGCAAAAACTATACTTTTTGGGGAAGAGGAGTAAGCCAGGGACATTCAGATGCCATTAGGCGAATTCCTGGGGTTAAAAATGCTGTTCAATATACTATCCCTGTAGAAGAAGCCCTAGAGGAAGTGAGGACAGGCTCTAACCCCAATTTGATAACAAAACAGAAGCATCTTAGAGAATGTTTTGTTGTAATAGAAGAAGGCGTAGATAAAATTGATATCGAGAATTCAATTAAAACAATGCCTGATTATTTTGCAGAATATAATACAGTTGTATATTTTATATCAGAGGAGGAACTGAGGGAAAAGCACTCTAAAATTCCCCACGGTGGTTTTGTGATTAGAAGTGGAAAAACTGGAAGTAACAACAATAATCATATTATTGAGTTTTCTATAAAATTAGATAGCAACCCCGAATTTACATCCAGTGTATTAGTTGCATATGCCCGTGCCGTATATAAATTAAACAAAGAAGGACAAAAGGGGGCAAGGACCGTATTTGATATTCCACTTTCATACTTATCCCCAAAATCCGCAGAAGAGTTAAGGGAGGAACTGCTCTAAATAATTACCCGCTTGAATATCAAGCGGGTAATTATTATACCAAATTTTTATTTAATAAATCATACCGCATTATGAACGAAGGATACAATGTTTGCAATAGGAATATCTGTTACGGAGCCTACGGTGTATACTGGATATCCATTCCAACCACCGGCAGTAATAGCACCACTTTCACTAGCAGAAAGAACAGGACCTAATCCATACATATCTCCGCCCCCATATTCTCCGCCACAACCGCCATATGGAGTATTACCAACACCATAATTCCATCCACCTACATTAAAATCAGTGCATGCATTTCCGAGAGCACATCCCGGAGGCGGACCGATTCTAGTAATAAGTCGAACAAATACATTATTAACCGAAAGAATTACTCCAGTGAAACCGGAACCTGATTGTCCACCGCTGCTTGTGAAAATTGTTACTGTTTCTCCGATATAATTTGTAAGTAATGCCGCAAAGTTTCCTCCTGCAAATACTCCAGCACCAACACCATCTGCCATAAGTATTTCCTCCTTTTTTACGTTAAGATTTTATAGAACATTTTCCTTATATCATATTCAAATAAATAAAAAGTGTGTTTGTTTAAGTTATTATAATGGAGGACTTTTTTATGAAAAACAATCTTAAAAGATTTTGCTTATCCATAGGAATTGAGTGTGTAGGGATTGCTTCTTCAGGCCCTTATTATGATTTAAAGAAGATTCTTGAAAAGAGAGTAGAAGTGGGATATAATACAGAGTTTGAAAACAAGGAATTACAAAAAAGGATATGTCCATCTCTTACTTTAGAAGGGGCAAAATCAGTCATAGTTTGTTTGTTCCCGTACTATGTCGGGAATAGGGAAGATGCAAATATATCAAAATATACTTATGGG
The DNA here is from genome assembly GCA_012519205.1 of Candidatus Epulonipiscium sp. Classification (NCBI taxonomy): domain Bacteria; kingdom Bacillati; phylum Bacillota; class Clostridia; order Lachnospirales; family Lachnospiraceae; genus Candidatus Epulonipiscium; species Candidatus Epulonipiscium sp. The sequence continues at coordinate 51,384 of JAAYQR010000019.1, forward strand.
TTGGATTATCATAAAATTGTAGAGGGAAAATTAAAGCAGATTGGAATTTTTCTAGACAATATTATAGAGAATTTTGAATACAAAGCTTATGTGGATTCAGGGCCCTTGGTTGATAGGTATTTAGCCTATAAGGCAGGTCTTGGTTTTTATGGGGTTAATTCACATTTAATTACAGACAAATATGGCTCCTATGTATTTATAGGATATATTATAAACAATTACCCTTTTAAACCTGATGAACCTATGGAAAAGACCTGCATACAATGCAGAAGGTGCATTAAGGCCTGTCCTGGTTCAGCCATTCCTGGAGATTTTACGATAAACCCTTTTAAATGTAGATCATATATTTCCCAAAAAAAGGTGGAGCTATCAGAACGGGATAAAGAAATCCTAAAAAAAGACAAACTACTATTTGGTTGTGATATTTGCCAAGATGTTTGTCCCCATAATAAAAGTATCAGCATGACTAATATGGATGAGTTTAAAGATAATTTATTAACATTCCTTAGCTATGACGAGATATCAAACATATCAAATAAAGAATTCATGAGAAGATATAAAGACAGAGCCTTTAGCTGGAGAGGAAAGAAAACAATCCTTAGAAACTTTGAAATTATAGATAGAAACCCCCATTAATTTATGGGGGTTTCAAATATCACTTTATTCTCAGACATTTTTATATAAACTGAACTGTTTCCAGTAATAGTCTCTCTAAGATATAGTTCGGCAAGTTCATCTTCTATAAGCCTTTGAATCGTTCTTCTAAGGGGTCTTGCACCATACTTAGGATTATAACCTTTTTTAAGAATATAATCCTTAACTTCATCATCTATTTTAATTGTTATACCCTTTTGCCTTGCTTCAGTTATAATTTCTTTTAACATTAGGTCAATAATTTGTTTTAGCTCTTTTTTACTTAATTCTGTAAATATTACAATCTCATCAATCCGATTTAAAAATTCAGGACGAAACATTTCTTTTAGTGCATCATGAGTTTTTTCCTCTAATGCCGAGTAATTATTTTTCTCAAAACCTATACCGTGCCCTTTTAAGCTGGTACCTGCATTAGAAGTCATAATAAGAATCGCATTTTCAAAATGAACAGTACGTCCTTGGCTATCTGTAAGCCTTCCATCCTCCAGTATCTGAAGAAGCATATTAAACACATCGGGATGGGCTTTTTCAATTTCATCTAGGAGTATTATGGAATAGGGCTGTCTTCTTATTTTTTCAGTTAATTGTCCCCCTTCATCATATCCAATGTATCCTGGTGGAGAACCAATAAGCTTAGATACCGTATGTTTTTCCATATACTCTGACATATCAATTCTGATCAAGGCCTCTTTGCTTCCGAATAATTCTATTGCTAGGGTTTTAACCAATTCAGTTTTTCCGACACCCGTGGGCCCCACAAAGATAAAAGAGGAAGGTCTTTGGAGCTTTAAAAACCCTGAACGATTTCTACGTATTGTCCTTGATAGGTTTATAACAGCTTCATTTTGGCCAATAAGTCGTTTGTGGAGTCTATCTTCTAAGTTTAGAAGTTTCTTTGCTTCCATTTGGGTTATTTTTTGTACGGGAATTTTTGTCCAAGCTTCTATGATAAAGGCTATGTCTTCTACTGTGATGGAAACCTCATTACTTTCCTTTTCAATTTCTGATATCCTATTTTGAAGTTTACATTCTTCTACTTTATAATCCGCGGCCTTTTCATAATCATCTCTTGATGCAGCATCTTCCTTTTTAATTTGGATAGAATTTAATTCTTTCTTTAAAGCCTCAAGCTCTACCAAGCCCTGATTTTTAAGATTAGCTCTTGAACCAGCTTCATCGATGATATCGATTGCTTTATCAGGGAGAAATCTATCAGTGATATATCTCTTTGACAGTTTAGCAGCTGTTTCAATTACTTCATCAGATATAGATATATTGTGATACTTCTCATAGTAATCTTTTATTCCCTTAATAATCTCTATGGTTTCTTCTACAGTAGGTTCTTCCACTAAAACCGGTTGAAAACGCCTTTCAAGGGCCGTGTCTTTTTCGATATATTTTCTATATTCTTCAATTGTAGTAGCGCCGATAACCTGGACTTCACCCTTGGCAAGGGCAGGTTTTAGTATATTAGCAGCATTCATAGCCCCACCTTCAGCGTTACCAGCCCCTATAATGTTATGGATTTCATCAATAACTAAAATAATATTTCCTGATTCCTTTGCCTCTTTAATAATAGCTTGCATTCTTCCCTCAAATTGCCCCCTGAATTGGGTTCCGGCAATTATCGAGGTTAAATCAAGAAGATATATCTCCGTATCATATAGCTTTAGTGGAACTTGTTTTTCCTTAATTCGCACAGCCAGCCCCTCAGCAATAGCAGTTTTACCCACCCCGGGTTCCCCTATAAGGATAGGATTGTTCTTGGCTCGCCGATTAAGGATTTGAATTACCCTATCTATTTCTCTATGACGTCCTATGATTCTATCTACAGCATTGTTTTCTGCTTTTTCAGTCAAGTTAGTACCATAGGAATCTAAATATTTTCTTTTCTTTCTCTTTTTTTCTTTAACCTTCTTTTCTGCAGTTGCATCAGTATTAGAATTATCTTTGGCTGAGGAATTCGCTTTAGGAGAATCTGATGGTTGTACTTCTTCTTTGGGATTTCTTAATCCGGAAAAAGCATTATTAAGGAAACCTAAAAAAGGGTTTTGAGTATCTTCCATATCACCAAGATTTAATTCACCTATATCTATGTTTTCAAATATACTCCCCATTTGTTCATTAAGATTTTCTAAATCTTCTCCTGATAATCCAGTTTGTTGTATAATCTGATTTAAGGGACCAATACCTTGTTTTTTTGCACAAGGCATACAAAGACCTGTCATTTCCTGCTTACCATTTATCATATTAGGTATAAAAACTACAGCAATATTTTTCTTGCATATAGAACATTTTATCATTAATATCACTCCATATTTATTAACTAAAAAACTTATTTAATTAGTATAGCATTTTTCAAGAAATAAAGGTAGGAGTAAAAATGCATATGAATTATGCAATTAATGCATAAATAGTATAGATTTTTCAATATATATATTGTATCATAATAATGTTCCAAAGTTTTCCAAAACACTATTACCTTGGGGAGATATAATGGTTATAAATTATAATGAAGTTATTGTGAGTAGTGAACCCGAAAAAAAAATTCTTCAATATATTTCTAAAATCAGTAATAATACCGTATGGGAAGGGATTGCTGTCCTAAAGGAAGAGCTTAAAATAGATATTGATAATTATGTTAGACATATATATTATCTAGATATAGAATTGATGATATTCATCGGAGCATTAGAAATCATAAGTGGGAAAAAGATATGTCAGATATACGCCAAGGCTTTTAGAGCTTCTATTTTAAAACAGTATGACGGGGAGATTATAAGAGAGAGGATTATAAAGGATTTATGCATAAGACTAAATGTCTCCAGTGATTTTCTAATCAGCGTACTCCATCAATTTTATTACTATGCTCAAAGTTTAGAATGGATATTAAATTATAAGAAAAAGGATGATATAAAAAATCCTAAGGAAAAAAAGCACTATCTAGGAGCAATATTTATTGTAATCTTTGCTGTGATCCTTACAATTAATATATTCCCTAATTATAGAATTCCGACCATGGGCATGGATACAAAATATATTCTAGAAGTTAGGGGTTTGACTCTTAAATATATGTTGATTTCAACTGCCGGTGAAATTTATGACATTAATGAAAGGATAAAAGAGGAACAATCCCTTTATTATAAATCCTATGGCAGCGAAGTATACAATCATTATAAATGGATAAAAAACACATATAGTAATATGTCTCAAGATATGAAAAGCCATTTGGCAACTTTGTATAAAAGTGGGACTAATGAAGGGAAATATATTTATTTGTTAGCAGGTTTAGAAGATGGTGCGGATATAAATCAAATAATCCGTACCATAAAATCAAGCAATATCGAATTAAGAGAAAAGAAGGCAGCGGAGGAGTTTTATCCTTATTTTTATGAGGAATACTTGAAAGAATATATTAAGATCAATGGGTATAAGTATGAGAGATATGCTTTGGAATTAAATAATCAACTCCAGCAAGAAAAGCCAGATATATTAGGGTTTATTGAGGAAACTTCAGGAATTACATACGATAAAAAATACAAACCCATACTTTATTACACAATGCGGCCTGGAAATGCATGGGGTTTTACCCATAAAGACCATTACATATCTCTTATCCCGTGCACTGAAAGTGAATATGTAGATTTATTCTATATCCCCTATCATGAATATAGTCATGGCATCTTTAAAACGATTACCCATGAAGAAGAATTCAAAAAAATAGCGGATAAGTTAAAAAACAATACAGTATTATATAATTCTTGGAACAACGGATACTATAATGATTACTATACTTGGGAAGGATGGTGCGAAGATAATTTAGTAGAGGGTTTTGCAATGTATCTGGATTACAAAGCAAGGGATAAAAAGCCCAATCCTAAAATATCTATAAGACCCTACGACAAAAGGTACTTTAATTACTTGGTTGAAAATAGATTTAATCCCAGTACAACGAGTTTGAGGAATATTACTATTAAATTTCTAGAAGAGATAGCAAACTAATTATCCACCTAGGGTTATGTCTTGACCCTGATACCAGGATAATGCTTTAATTAAATGATTCTTATTAAAATCAGGCCAAAAATCATCGATAACGTAAAAGTCGGCGTAAACGGATTGAATAGGTAAAAATCCACTAAGTCTGCGTCTTCCACCCCAACGAATGATTAAATCCATTCGAGGAATGGTATTAGAAGCATTATTGGATAAATCCCATTGCCATCCGTAATTTACTAGGAAATTAATATTTATAAGACCTTTGCCAAATAGAATACGTTTATTAGCAAATGGAAGGAGTTCCTTTGGGAAAAGGGGAGAGGTTGCATTGCCAATAACAAGTAAATTAGCATCTTTATTAGCTAGTTTTATTACTGCATCAACACAGGCTTTTTGAAAAGATTCAGTTTGAATAGCAGGGCGTTTTGTATTATCTTGGGTAAAACCATAAAATGTTATTTCTCTGACTCCATACTCTAAACACAGATTGTAAAGCTCGAAACCGGGTCCAATGCCATAGATATAACCTTCATGTTTTTCTTTATTATGTGATAATGCCCATCTGCGGTTTCCATCAGGAATAATCCCTATATGTTTAGGAATTCTTTTAAACTCGATATTTGCCATTATGTACCTTCTTTCTTTTATTAAATGTATTAAGATAATGCCCATTTAGAATTTTTACCAAGATAAGGGTTATATATTCATATAAGAAAGGAAAACATATCAATTAAATTGATATGTTTTTTTCCTTATGTTTTAAATGGGGTAGTAATGGATATAATTTATTTGAAAACGAAAGAATGGAGGAAGAACATTGAAATCTTTAGGTTTATGTGTTGGAGCTTCTAGTATAGGATATGTTATTTTAGAAAAAGGTTATGAAATCATTAATATTTTAGAACAAAAATTGATACCCCATGAGGGGAATCCAAGGCGGGTTATTGAAGAAATAATACATTTGGATAAATTCAAGTCTATAGATAAGGTTACAATTACCGGAAGAAAGTTTAGAAATATGATTGATGCCTCCTCTATATCAGAGCCTGAGGCGATAGAATATGCCTATGAATATATGGCAGGTATTAATTCAGGATTAAAGGAAGCCAAACTTATCGTAAGTGGCGGTGGGGAAACCTTTTTAGCCTATGAGCTAGATAAAAACGGGAAAATAATAAATGTTTATACTGGCAATAAATGTGCTTCAGGCACGGGTGAATTTTTTTTGCAGCAGCTTAAAAGAATGGATATAAAAATAGATGATGCAATATCAAAGGCTGATTTGGATAATCCTTATAAGGTGGCAGGTAGATGCTCTGTTTTTTGTAAGAGCGATTGCACCCATGCCTTAAATAAGGGAGTAGAAAAATCAAAAGTAGTAGCTGGTCTATGTCAGATGATGGCTGATAAAATCGTTGAACTTCTAAAGAAAACTTCCAATGATAAAGTAATCTTAATAGGAGGTACCTCTAGAAATTCGGTTATGCTCCATTATCTAAAGCAAAAAATAGCTCAAGTTATTATACCAGATTATGCTCGAACCTTTGAAGCACTTGGGGCATCCCTATGGGGACTTACCCACGAAACCAAAAAAATAGATATAGATAAGGAATGGTGTGCTTATCACAAAAGCTCCTTTTCTTTTCACCCCCAATTAAAAGACTTCAAAGAACAGGTAGTTTTTAAAACAGCTAATAGAAAAACTGCGAGGGCAGAAGACAGATGCATTATTGGTTTAGATGTAGGTTCGACTACTACAAAAGCTGTAATTTTGCGTACAGAAGATGATGCAGTGCTCTCTTCTTGCTATCTTAGAACTAATGGAGACCCTATTGGGGCTGCAAGAGAATGTTATAGAAATCTTAGCAAAGATATAACTTCCCCCATAAAAATCATTGGATTGGGAGTGACAGGTTCAGGGAGGCAAATTGCAGCCCTTCATGCCCTTACCCCAGGAGTGGTCAATGAAATTATTGCCCATGCCAATGGTGCTGTATACTTTGATTCCGAAGTAGATACTATTTTTGAAATTGGAGGGCAGGATGCTAAATACACATACATTACCAATGGTGTTCCCTCTGATTATGCTATGAATGAAGCATGTTCGGCAGGAACAGGTTCCTTTCTCGAGGAAGCTGCTAAGGAATCTTTATACATTAGTACGACTGAAATAGGAGATATAGCTCTAAAAAGTTCCAACCCCCCCAATTTCAATGATCAGTGTGCGGCCTTTATAAGCAGTGATATTAAAAACGCTATTCAAGAAGGCATTGGTGTAAATGATATTGCGGCAGGTTTGGTGTATTCCATATGCATGAATTATATAAATAGGGTGAAAGGAAACAGGGCTGTAGGTAATAAGATATTTATGCAGGGAGGGGTATGTTATAACAAGGCAGTCCCCATAGCTATGGCAGCTCTAACTGGTAAAAAAATCATTATTCCCCCTGAGCCCGGGCTTATAGGAGCCTTTGGAGTTGCTCTAAATATCAAGGAAAAGTTACGCCTCAATCTCCTAAAGCCTATGGAGTTTGATTTAGAAGAGTTATCAAATAGAGAGGTAAGTTATAAGGAATCTTTTGTATGTGCAGGAGGAAAAGAAAAGTGTGGCAGAAAGTGTAATATTAGAAGAATAGAAATACAAAACAAAGTCTACCCATTTGGTGGGGCCTGTAACAAATACTATAATATGGTCTATCATAAAAATAAAAATGAGATATCACAACTAAATCTAGTTGATCTAAGAGAAAAGATGATATTCGAGAAATATGCTAGAGAAAGAGCTATAAGGGTTGCTTCTAGGCAAAACTGGACTCTAGGGATTAGTAGATCATTATTAACAAATACTTTTTTTCCTTTATATTATCAATTTTTTTATGGTTTGGGTTTTGATATCATATGTAGTGAAAAGGTAGAAGAAAAGGGAACTGAAAGAAAATCTGCAGCCTTTTGTTATCCAGCCGAAATATCCCATGGCTCTATTCAAAATTTAATTGAAAAAAATCCAGATATATATTTTTTACCCCATGTAAAATCCCTAGAAATTAAAAATGGTCTTTCTGCCAGTGTGACCTGCCCCTTTGTACAGGGTGAACCTTATTATATAAAATCGACTTTTGATGAACTAGATGGTAAGATTGTATTAAGTCCGGTACTAGACTTTGCTAGGGGATACGATTATATTAGAGATGTATTTATAAAGATTGCCAAATCTTTAAATATAGATGCGAGAATTGCTAGGAAGTCTTTTGAACTTGCCATACAGGCTCAAAGGGCATTCCACGAAGAATGCAAAAAAATAGGAAAAAAAGTATTGCAAGAACTAGAAGAGGATGAAGATAGGGTGGGTTTTGTATTATTCGGACGCCCTTACAATGCCTTTACTAAGTGGGGGAATATGGGGATACCCCATAAATTTGCCACGAGGGATTATATTTTAATTCCATATGATTTTTTACCAATTGATGAAGAAAAAAGCGGAGAAAACATGTATTGGGCTATGGGGCAGCTTATCTTAAAAGGTGCAAGAAAAATAAAAAAGAATCCCAAATTATTTGGAGTATACATCACCAATTTTAGCTGTGGACCGGATTCGTTTTTGATAGATTACTTTAGGGACATAATGAGTAAAAAACCTTCCTTAATTCTCGAGTTGGATAGTCATACAGCAGATGCAGGAATCGATACAAGAATAGAGGCATTTATCGATGTAGTAAAGAGCTATAGGCAAATTGAAAAGCTAAAATCTCAAGATATAAGGAATGATTTTAGTCCCGCTTTTATAGAGATGAAAAATAATTTGCTGGAGATTATAGATTCTAAAGGTAATAGACATAAATTAAAGGATAAAAATGTTCATGTACTTATTCCTTCTATGGGAGAAATGGGCTCAGAACTCCTAGCTGCTACTTTTAGACATGTAGGGGTTAGGGCGACAGCTGTTACTGAACCGAAGGAAGAAGAACTAAAACTAGGTCGTGGTCTTTCCACCTGTAAAGAATGTCTACCTCTTCAGCTAACAATAGGAAGTTTGATAAAATATCTCCAAAAGAGAAATAATACAAATGAAATATTAGTTTATTTTATGCCTAATACTTCCGGTCCTTGTCGGTTTGGACAATACAGTGTTTTAATAAAAAACTTAATTTCCAAGCTAAAACTAGAAAATGTTGTTGTTTTTTCCCTGAATTCTGAAAATGGGTATGCAGGTCTTGGGGTGGATTTTGTATTAAGAGCATGGCATTCGGTAATTATTTCAGATATTTTAGAAGAAATCAGAAGTGCTATATTAGTCTTGTCAAAAGATAAGGAAGAGGATATGAAGATTTTTAATGAAATATGTAAAGATATAATTAGAAGTGCTCAAAAGGATCCATGGAAAGGCCTAAAAGATACTTTGGAGGATTCTGCGAGAAGGCTAAAAACAATCAAGACGAAGATTCCCTTAAAAGAAGCAAAAAAGATAGCCCTAATAGGAGAGATATACGTAAGAAGAGATCGTTTCTCGAGAAAAAGGTTAGTAGAAAAACTTGCTAAAAAAGATATAATAGTAAAAATTGCACCTATTGCCGAATGGATTTATTATTGCGATTATATACAAAAAAATAGATTTAACCTTAATTCAACGTTGAAAGATAGAATCAGCGTTCAAGTCCAAGGATTTTTTAAAAATCAATACGAAAAGATAATCAAAGGAATATTCTCAAAATCGGGATTATATGAATACAAGGTAATCGAAGTAGATAAAATGATATCAAACGTATCGGATATAATTTATCCTGCCTTAACGGGAGAAGCTATTCTTACGATTGCCTCGGCTATCGATGAAATGGTGGATGAGGTTTCGGGGGTTATATCTATTGGTCCTTTCGGATGCATGCCTAGCAGAATTGCAGAGGCAATAATTGGTTGCAAGATAAATGATAAAAAAATGACGACATCTCATGATTTAATGCTAACACAGAAAGTTATGGAAAAACATCCGTCTCTCCCCTTCCTACCCATAGAAACCGATGGTAATGTATTCCCGCAAATTATAGAAGCAAGGCTTGAGACCTTTTGTCTGCAAGTAGAAAGACTTCACAATACGATACAGACTACTAAAGGTGAAGTAATATCATAAGTATGACTCTAAATAAATCTTTTTCTTTAACCTATTTTATGATACAATAGCTTAGTTCAGACAAAATTTTGCAAAAACAGAAAGTAGGAAAAAAAGTGAGTGCAAAAAGAGAAGATATAAGAAATATAGCTATTATTGCCCATGTTGACCATGGCAAAACCACATTAGTAGATGTACTTTTAAAGCAAAGTGGCATATTTAGGGCAAATCAGGAAGTGCAAGATAGAGTAATGGATTCAAATGACTTGGAAAGAGAACGTGGTATTACTATTTTATCTAAAAATACGGCAGTTTTCTACAAGGATACTAAGATTAATATTATTGATACCCCAGGGCATGCAGACTTTGGGGGAGAAGTAGAGCGGGTGCTCAAGATGGTGAATGGGGTTATACTGGTAGTTGATTCTTTTGAAGGCCCCATGCCCCAAACTAAATTCGTACTTAAAAAAGCATTGGACCTGGAACTTCCAGTCATAGTATGTATTAATAAGGTGGACAGGCCAGAGGCAAGGGTAGATGAAGTTATAGATGAGGTTTTAGATTTATTTATAGAGTTAGAAGCAGATGAAAGTCAGCTAGATTGTCCTTTTGTATTTGCCTCAGCTAAAAATGGAATTGCATCTTTAGATAGTCTTGTACAGGGAAGAGATATGGAACCCCTGTTTGAAACCATTATAAGTCATATACCGGCACCAGCAGGTAGTAGCGAGGAACCAGTCCAGGTTCTTATTTCTACCATCGACTATAATGAGTATGTAGGTAGGATAGGAGTAGGTAAGGTAGAAAGAGGAACTATAAGAATTAATAAGGATGGTATTATTGTAAATGCCCTAGACGAAAATAAAAAGCAAAAAATAAAAATTACAAAAATTTATCAGTTTGAGGGGTTAAAAAGAGTTTCCGTGGAAAGTGCAGCTATTGGGGATATCGTAGCTATATCAGGAATAGAAGGAATTAATATAGGTGATACGGTATGTGATATACTACATCCTGAACCCTTACCTTTTGTTAAGATATCTGAACCTACAATTTCCATGAATTTTTCTGTGAATGATAGTCCCTTTGCTGGTCTAGAAGGTAAATATGTTACTTCCAGGAATATAAGGGATCGTTTGTTTAAGGAACTTCAGACAGATGTGAGCCTTAAGGTAGAAGAAACAGATTCAGCAGATTCCTTTAAGGTATCCGGAAGGGGAGAGCTTCATCTTTCCATATTAATCGAAACGATGAGAAGGGAAGGGTATGAATTTCAAGTTTCAAAACCCGAAGTTTTGTATAAGGATATAGATGGAAAACGTTATGAGCCGATGGAATCAGCAACAATAGATGCTCCTGAGGAATTCGTCGGGGCAGTTATCGAAAAACTAGGAAGTAGAAAAGGTGAATTAATCAATATGGCAGCCTCAAAAGGGGGATATACCCGCTTGGAATTTGCTATTCCATCTAGAGGTTTAATAGGATATAGATCAGAATTTTTGACAGATACTAAGGGAAATGGTATTTTAAATACCGTATTTGATGGATATGCTCCATATAAGGGGCAAATTGAAACAAGACAACAGGGTTCTTTAATCGCTTTTGAAACGGGAGAAGCGGTAACCTATGGTTTATATAATGCACAGGAAAGAGGTATTTTATTTATTGGACCAAGTATAAAGGTATACGAGGGTATGGTAGTAGGTCAAAATCCTAAAGGGGAGGATATAGAAGTAAATGTATGCAAAAGAAAGCATGCAAGTAATATGAGGGCTTCAGGTTCCGATGAAGCTTTAAGGTTATCTCCGCCTAAGATAATGAGTTTAGAAGAGTGCCTTGAATTCATTGAAGAGGATGAGCTTCTAGAAGTTACTCCTATAAATTTAAGGGTTAGAAAAAGAATATTAAACAGTGGCGAGCGCCAAAGAGCAAGAAGAAGGAAATAGTAAATGTATAGAGGTGTGGCCTATGTCTAAAAAAGATGTTGGGGGAGCATTAGTAAAACAAGCAGCAATTTTAGCCGTTGCCAGTATGATCGTAAGAGTTATGGGGCTGATTTACCGTTGGCCCCTTACTAATATGATAGGGGACGATGGTAATGGGCTTTATGGTACTGCATTTAATATTTATCTTTTGTTTTTTATATTATCATCAGGGGGGCTCCCCGCTGCAATTTCCAAGATGGTGTCCGAGAGAATTGCATTAAGGCAGTATAAAAGCGCCCATAAAGTATTTCGAGCTTCGTTGGTAATGGCTGCAACTATGGGAATCGTTGGTTCTATGTTATTGTGGTTTGGTGCATACCCTATAGCAAAATTCATGAATAATACCCGTATTGTATACAGTATGAGGGCTTTAGCACCGACCTTGTTTATAGTAGCACTTATGGGATCCTTTAGAGGATATTTTCAAGGTATGAACACTATGGTTCCTACGGCTATTTCTCAGATTATCGAACAGCTTTTTAATGCTATATTTAGCATTGTATTAGCAGCCCTTTTAATAGGTAAGGGAGTGGAGTATGGGGCAGCTGGCGGAACTATGGGTACCGGAATAGGAGCTCTAATGGGATTCTTATTCCTTTTATTTATATACATATTGTTGCATCCTAAATTGATAAAAAGAATCAATAGGCAAAAGGCTTATGAAATAGATGAATCTTTTAAGGATATATTAAAAGATTTAATATCAATATCAATACCCATTATCATTGGAACAACTATTTTTAGTGTGACCAATTTAATTGATGTAAAAATGGTTATGACTATACTTCAAAAATCTCTTGGTATGACGGAATTAGAAGCCAATGGTCTTTATGGACAGCTTACGGGCAAATATGTTACATTAACTAATCTTCCTGTTTCTATTTCAACAGCATTAGCAGCTGCTATCATTCCTAGTATTGCAGCCTCCATGGCTTTAAAGGAAAAGAAAACAGTAATAAATAAGGTTAATTTAGCTATGAGGGTTACAATGATATTGGCAGCACCCTCAGCGGTGGGTCTATTTGTTTTAGGAGATCCTGTATTAAAAACACTTTTTCCAAGATATCCCGCTGGAGGTGATCTTCTTAGAATAGGGGCTGTAGCTATTATATTTTTATCCCTAGTCCAAGTATCAACAGCTATTTTACAGGGCGTTGGAAGAGCTGGAATTCCAGCTATAAATGCAGGAGTGGGGGCATTTGTAAAAATCATATTAAATATCTTGCTTATTTCCATTCCCTTTATAAATATCAGGGGGGCTGTTATGAGTACTGTGGGCTGCTATGTAGTTGTATGTTATCTAGACATTAAAGCGGTGAAAAAGATAACAAAAGTCGAAATTCAGATATTAGATACAATAATAAAACCCCTTGGTGCAGCAGTAGTGATGGGAATATTCTCGTTTTTATTTTATAATATATTGCTATGGGGAACTTCCAGTAATGCATTTGCTACCCTTGGCTCTATTATACTTTCTGTTTTAGTTTACTCTGGAATCTTATTTTCCATAGGGGGAATAACGCAGGAAGAAATTAAATTACTACCTATGGGAAATAAAGTAATTTCTAAACTTACTAAGATAGGAGTATTTAAGAAATAATCAACCTCCTTCAATATTTTGTATAAAATCATAAGAGATGGTAAATAATAATACAAAATCATTGCATGGAGGTAATTTTATGTATTTTCGAAGACGAATATGGGTATTGTCTTCTGCCATTTTTATTATTAGTGCTTTAAGTTTTTACATACTATATATGCATTTATTTTCTCTTGAAGGTATTAAGGAACCCAATCCTGAGCATATTGTGGAACAATATGTAAACCGTCCCCAAAGAAGTAATCCCATAAAACTGAAGCCCAGTATAAAAAATCTAAAGGATATACCTGTATCTGAGGGCAAAACACCTAAAGTTTCTGCCTCAACTGAAATGGTATATCAGTATTATTATGAGACAGAGGGACAATTTATAGAAGAAAGTGCGCTCCCCCCCTATTTTCTTATTGGTTTGACGAAAGAAGAACTGGTGCAAAAGTATTCGGATTGGCAAATACATTCCTTTACACCTGAAAGAATTGTAATGAGCAAGAGCATCCGGATGGAGGAACCTAATAACTATGTATTGGGTGTAGACCATGGATATATAGCTATTTTTTATAATAATAGTTCAGGAGAAACGCAATTGAAGGAAACAACTGAAACGCCAATAACTTCCCTACCACAGGGGGAACAAGAAAAATTGCAAAGAGGCATTGAGGTATTTGGGGAAGACCAATTAATTCGTATACTAGAGGATTATACTAGCTGAGCATGGGAAAAACTATTCCCATGCTCTTAGTTTTACATCACTTAGCTGATACCCGTAGGATGTTTCGGGATTACTCATCATTCGAACTGTAACGAAGAATCTATAGTAAACAACTTGCTAAATAGGTATATGTATTTTAAAATTATCTATATCTTGTTTAAGTTTAGGGAATGAAGGGGAGATTAATATGAGAAAGAAATCTAGAATTATAGTTATTGGAGGGGGAGCCTCGGGTCTTGTTGCCGCCATCATGGCGAGAAGAAACGGCTCGGAAGTGGTTATATTAGAAAGAATGGATAGAGTGGGTAAAAAAATATTAGCAAGTGGCAATGGGAGATGCAATTTAACCAATAGCGATATGAATTTAAATAGGTTTCATACTTCCTGCCCCAAATTTGTGGCGGAGGTACTAAATCATTTTGATGTTCACCATACACTACAGTTTTTTGAAAAGATTGGTATTTCATATACAATACAAGATGGAGGAAAGATATACCCCATGTCTTTACAGGCTTCAAGCGTCTTAGATGTATTAAGATATGAAATTGAAAGATTAGGGGTAGAAGAAATATGTGAAGCAGAGGTAATAGAGATTAAAAAAAATAATCAAGGATTTATTTTATTTCTTAAAGATGGAAGAAAAATATTTGGGGATAAGGTAATAATAGCAACAGGGGGGAAATCAGCTCCTAACTTGGGTTCTAATGGAAGTGGATATGATCTTGCGATTTCTTTAGGACATAGGATAATTCACCCATTTCCGGCATTGGTACAACTTACATTAGATGCTTGGTTCCTTAAAAGGCTTAAGGGGGTAAAATTTGAAGGAAGGGTGTCGGTGATTAAAAATAGTGATACTATACAAATGGAAAATGGGGAAATCCTTTTCACAGAATATGGTATATCAGGTCCTCCTATCTTACAGCTTAGCCGAAAAGTAGGAGAGTTGCTTATGCATGGCAAAGTAAATCCATATTTATCTATCGATTCCTATCCTGATTTATCAGAGGCCGAGCTCAATACTATGATTTATGCTAGATTTTCGCGCTGTCCTGAGAAACCTATTGAATTTAGTTTTGTAGGAATGATTAACAAACGTCTTATCCCTGTTATTTTAAAAGAAGCTAAAATAGAAGATACAAAAAGGTCTTGTTCTAAAATGAGCAGTACCGAAATAAAAAGTATAATTAATACACTAAAAGACTGGAAAATCCCCATTAAAGGAACCAGGTCATGGATGCAGTCCCAGGTAACCGCCGGGGGAATAGATGTTGCTGATATTAATCCTAATACTATGGAATCAAAATTAATTAAAGGTCTTTATTTTGCCGGGGAAATAGTAGATGTAGATGGAGATTGCGGAGGTTTTAATCTTCAATGGGCTTGGTCCTCTGGGCATATAGCGGGGGAAAATGCATCGAAATAGGCATTTGGAATTGTGTTCATAATAATATATTAAAAGGGGAGTGCACAATGTTAGCTAGTCTATATGAATATCCGCAATTTTTATACATTATATTACCTCTTATAATTTTTTTATGCAGGATTGTAGATGTTAGTCTAGGAACTGTTAGAGTTATTTTTGTTTCTAAGGGGTACAGATTATGGGCTGCTATTTTGGGATTTTTTGAAGTCTTTATCTGGATTACCGTTATCGGGGAGATAATGAACAATGCTAGCAATATATTTTGTTATCTTGCATATGCAATTGGATTTGCAACAGGAAATTATGTAGGAATATGGGTTGAAAACAAAATATCCTTAGGACTTGTAGTGGTTAGGATTATCACACAAAAAGAATCCAATGAATTAATAGAATATCTTAGACAGCATAACTATGGTGTTACTATCCTAGATGCGGCTGGGGCTAATGGAAAGGTAAAAATTATCCTTACAATAATCAAAAGAAAAAATCTAAATATTGTAATGGAAAGTATAAATGAATTTAATCCCAAATCATTTTATACAATTGAGGATATCCGCTCTGTAAGCGAGGGGGTTTTTCCAAAAACAAAATTAAGGAAAAAAGAAAAATAAATAGATTGTATTTTTCCTATCAACATCTTTTCAAGTTCATATCTTATTACAATATGAAGAAGATAGGTAAGTCCATCTGCCTTAGTACGAATAAACAAAGGATAAGAATAACTTATGATTTTGTAAAACTACATCTAAAGAGATTATATTATCAAAATTCTCTACAATTGTATTTTTGTTATTCTTTGATATAATAAAATAATAAGTTTATTTAAAGGCAGGTAAGGTCTAATGAAAGAAATACATATTAATCAACTTATCGAATTGGGCGATAATTATTACTTTATTTTAGGGTTACACTTTACAGAAAATCGTATAATGTGTGAATTTATTGCTGAAGCTAATCAGTTTTATTCTTCTAGTTTTAGGTCTCCCAAGGGAATAATTATTCAAGACTGGAGAAGTTCTAATAGAAAGGTTGAGGAATATTGTCTTTATATAAATGGTCATGAGCAGAAGTGGCAATCAGGATTTATGCAATACATATTGCCAGAATATGAAAAGGGTATTCTAAAAGATATAAAATTACCCAAATGCTTAAAAGATAAGGAATTGGTCCTAATCGAGGAAGAATTTGAACCCTTTTGTATTGATGAAGAAATTATGCAAATTAAGTTTGCAAAACAAACAAAAGAAAGAACAATCTTAATTCAGGAAGAATTAAGAGTATCTATAGGAAAAACATCTGTGCCATACGAAATAGATTATGAAGATTACCAATCGGCTAAGAGGAGAAAGTTGTATATCCATAATCTATATACTGTGGATATCAATAAGTACCCTTATCTTAAGAAAAGGGTTGAATTATCCAATCAAATACCTATTATTGCCGAGATAGAAGTTGAAGAAGACATTAAGAAGGCAAATCTATTCATCAAAAAACATTCTCAAGGCAATATTCCATTAAAATCAATAGAGGCCCCCGCAAGAAAAAAGGCAAAAAGAGAAGGTTTTCAATATAGGAATCATTACATAGGCATGACGGATTCTTATGATAAGGAACTCCTTCTAGAAGTCTTTTCTGTCAATGTTAAGAAAAAAGTCGAAAAAAAGGTAATAATATATGACAAGTGGATGCAGCCGTATATAAGATAAAGGGGGGAGGAAAAGATTGTATAAGGAACTCAAGATTAATGCTTTTATCAATGTTCAAAGTGTTAAATATTATATATTGTCTATTGGATTTACTAATACTAGGGTATTTTGTGATTTGATTACGGAAAATAAAATGGATTCGGTACCAACTCCTAAAACCTATAGGGATGGGGTAATTCAACTTATAAAAGATATAGACTCAGGAATTGAATTTTGCAACTTATATATTAATAATAATCTGTGCAAATCTAGGAATATAATTTTTAGACATCTAGAAAAGGAAGATATTAAAAAAATAAAATGTTGAAGTCGGTAGGAATACCTAAAGAATTAATGAATAAAAACATCACATTGATTAGAATGAATTTTGAGCCAATAATGTGTTTAGAAGAGCTATCTGATATTAAAAATATAAAGCTAATTAAAAAAGGTAAAAAAGAAAACATCTTAATTGAAAAAGACATGGAACTGCCTATTGGTGTTTTAGATGAATCCTATAAGATTACATATACATCAAAGGAGGATAAATCAGATATTAAGAGTTTAAATATAAAGGAACTAAGTATAAGAGAAAATAAATTATATATCAAAATAGAAGCTAATAAGGATATTTTTGACTTCCAGGTTTTCACATATGAACAATTAAAGCAAGTTGATTTACTAAAAATGAGAGGTATTATTCCAGCTAATAAAATAGAAAACTTATCCTGCAGGGAGGGATATCATATCCTTGAGCAGTTTATAGGAGAATTAAAAGAAAATGTAACTTTAACAGAGAGAAATAAAATAAAGCTACATTTTTTAGCAGTACGTTCATTTAATGATGATAATAAAGAGTATATATTATATGAAAAATAGAGGGATGAATCCCTCTATTTTTATTAAGTGAAAATATTAGATTTTATGACTTATTGCAGCTTCATAAAATGTGGCTTTCTATTGCTAAACAGTGCAAATTCAGTAAAACCTGATTCTTTTAGAATCTCATATGCATGGGTAAAATTAGAACAAATATCTTGGGAATGATGGGCATCAGAACCAATTGTAACAATTTTCCCCCCTAATTCTTTATACCTTTTAAGAATGGGGAACTGCGGATTAGCATGGCCTAAATCGTATCTATATCCTGAAGTATTTAATTCAATTCCTTTTTCTGAGGCTATAATATTCTTGAGTATGGTATCAATGATATCCATGTAGTCTTCGGGAGATAAATGCTTATTAGAAAAGTTGCCATATCTATTAATATAATCAATATGCCCGTATACATCATAATTAGTGAAGTTTTTTACATTGTCAAGAACACATTCAAAATAACGTAGGTAAGCATTTTTTTGTTCTTTTCCCTTAAAAAAGTCCCCATTATATAAATCTAATCTGTCACAAACATGCATCGAACAGATTACAAAATCGAAAGGATATCTATTAATAAATTCTTCTAAGTCTTTTATAATATGGGGCTGAAAGCCAAGTTCCACCCCTAAAATTAAATTAATTTTATTTTTGTATTTATCTTTTAAAAAACTAAAGGCTTTCATATATTCATCATAATCAATCATAAAGGGAAACTCTGTATCGGGATAATCAAAATCCACATGATCTGTAAGGGCAATTTCCTTTAGGCCTGAATCAATCCCTTTTTTAATTTGGTTTTCCATTTCCTCATGGCAATCAGAAGAAAAAGAGGTGTGTACATGATAATCAGCATAAAACATTTTAATCTCCCCATATCAAATAAATATTTATATTTTATAATTATAAAATATATAATGACTCTAAATATTTTACACCATATAAGTCTTCTTGTAAAATTTAATTTATTCTACACAAAATATTAAAAATCATTATAAAAAATAGATAAATATGTTTGAAATCTATAAAATAATGTTATAATAAACAAGGGACGTATTCCCCACTAAAAGATAAAGGAGAATGATACTATGTCAGAACATGATTGCGGATGTAATAATCATAATCACAATGATTGCGGTTGTGACCATAACCATGATGAGGAAATAATATACTTAACTCTGGATGATGATACAGAATTAAAATGCAATATAATTGGGACATTTGAATTGGATAATAAGGATTACATTGCACTTCTTCCTGAGGGTGAGGACCAGATTTTACTGTACGGTTATAAGGAAGAAAAAGATGAAATATGTATTATAAATATCGATGACGATGATGAATTCGATAAAGTATCAGATGTGTTCATGGATGAATTTGCAGATGAAATTGAATCTATGGATGAAGACTATGACTTTGATGAAGACTTTGAAGATGATGAAGAAGAATAAATAAAACGCCGATATATTCGGCGTTTTATTTATTTTGTTGGACGAATAAACATTTGTGTCCAATATTTGACCCCATTTTTACTTGTTGCTAAACCTACACCAATTTCGCTATATGATGCACCTAAAATATTACTCTTATGTCCAGGGGAATTCATCCACGAATTCATAACCTGTGATGGTGTTTGCTGCCCTTTAGCGATGTTTTCGCCGGCAGATGTAAATCTTATTCCAAAGGTTTGTATCATATCGAAAGGGGAGCCGTAAGTAGGAGATTGGTGGGCAAAATAATTTTTATTAATCATATCTTGAGATTTCATTCTTGCTACCCTAGATAATTCCCAATTGGCTTTAAGAGGTTGAAGCCCATTTTTAGCTCTTTCTGCATTTACCAATTTGATGACCTCATTTTCGACGGATTTGACATCATCAATATTAGGAATAGTTAATTTTTGACCTGGGTAGATGAGAGCTGGATTTTTAATTTGGGAGTTTGCAGAAATAATTTCATTAAGGCCTATTTGATGCTTAACAGCAATTTTCCACATACTATCCCCAGGCTGTACAGTATATGTTATGGGTTGGGCAAAAATAGGTACGTAAAATAAGAAAAACAATAATGATATGAACAAAAATTTTCTTTTCATATTTACACCTCCACTAATAGTTTGAAATAAAAAACAATAATTATCTCTTGTATGTTATTACAATTTAGGAACTAAGTACCATAAAGGAGAAGATTTGCGATATAATGGTGATATTTTAAAAAGGTGATTCTAGTCCCATTTATTAAATAGATTTTTTAAATTAGTTTTCCATATTATCTTTGACTGTTATACGAATATTTGATATTATTTAATTATTATTAAGCATATTTTAATAAAATTAAATAGACGCTGGGGGGATATTTTATGAGAAATCAGGTTATATTTATGAAAAAAAACTTTAGTGGTGACAGTGATATAAAAAAAGTTATGGAAGAAGATAACATTGAAATCAGTTTTGCAGAAGATTATGTTGAAGTCTTAAGTATCCTTGGTGACAAAAACGGACAAGTCGACCTAATAGTAATTGATATGGAAAAGGATGTAATAAGGGGAATAGATAGCATCACAAATATTAAGTCAAAACAAAAATATAAGCATATTCCTATTTTTATTATTGCTAAAAGGGAAGACGTGATGAAGGGGCTAACAATAGGGGCCCAAGAATACATAGTACCTCCTTTCACCACTAACGAATTATGTTCATTTATAAAAATTACCCTTGAAAATAGTGAGGATAATAAGAACTTATATATTCCCCAAACCTCTGTAGATATGAGTTTTGAACAATATTTTAATAGTGAAATTAAGAGGGCAGAGAGGGGCGATTATGAACTTGCTATACTTATATTAACAGTGATACCTAGAAAAATAGATAAAACCTTATCCACCAATGAGCGGGTCGGCATAATAAATCAATTGGCCTTGTTTGTTAAAGAAAATCTTAGGGCAACAGATACCATTATACGATATAACGAAAGTAATATCATAGCATTTCTGCCTTACACAACAAGATTTAATGCAGAGATTGTTTATGAAAAAGTTTTAGAAGTTTATCATGAAAAGGTTGTAGGATTAAATAATAATATGGACGATTGGGAAATAATATATAGTATAGCTTCCTACCCTAAGGATGGAGAAAATGTAAGAGATTTATTATTTAATGCTGAAAGATACCTAGAAGATAAAAAACAAATTTACTTATAAGCAATATTATTTTATACTAAAAGTATGATAGAATTTGGATAAAAGTGATTGATTTCATGAGTAAGACAGTGTATTATAACTCATAATACCATTATAAAACACAGTATCTCACATTGCCTGCCCCAAATAACTAAATGGGAGATGATAAGATGCCAATTACAATTATTACCGATAGTGCTGCGGATTTATCCAAAGAAATAATTGATAGATATAATATCCATGTTGTTCCTCTTTGTGTTTATTTAAACAATGAAGAACTTTTTGATGGAGAATCACTGAAATCGGATAAATTATATAAAGATATGCGTGAGGGGGCAGTTTACAAAACAGGACAAGTGCCTCCAGAAAACTTTAAAAAGGTATTCACAGATTATGCAAAGAAAAATAGAAACTGCATATATATTGCTTTTTCTTCTGGGTTGTCAGGGACATATCAGGCCTCAGAGATTGCCAAGGAGGAGGTTCTAGAAGAATACCCTAATTTTAATATAGACATAATAGACACTAAATGCGCTTCCCTAGGTTTTGGACTAATAGTTTACAAGGCAGTAAAATTACTAGAGCAGGGGAAATCACAAGAAGAAATTGTTAGGGCAATTAAGTTTTATTCAGATCATATGGAACATGTTTTTACGGTAGATAATCTCGAATACCTCTTAAGGGGCGGAAGGGTTAGCCGCACCTCCGCTTTCATTGGTGGAATCCTAAATATTAAGCCAATCTTAAATGTGGAGGATGGTAAACTTGTTCCTTTAGAAAAAGTTAGGGGGAGAAAAAAAGCTCTAAAACGCCTTGTAGAAATTGCGCAAGAAAGAGGGATTAATCTAGCGGAACAAACAATTGCTATAAGTCATGGAGATGCCCTCGCAGATGCGGAAACGGTAAGGGATATGATGATAGAAACCTTAGGGTGCAAGGATTTTATAATTACTACTATTGGGTGTGTTGTAGGTGCCCATGCCGGTCCCGGAACGGTTGCACTTTTTTTTCTAAATAAAGAGCTGACTTTATAAGGAACGGATAGAAACCGTTCCTTTTACTTAGCTTATCTATAAGTAATAACCTTTTAAATCATATAATGTGTATAGCTTTTTTAAAATATAATATAATAATAACAAGATAAAAGCGGGGTGAACTACATTAAAAATACAGCAGCTTTTTTTGATATAGATGGAACATTATATCGTGAAGGACTTATAACAGAAATGTTTAAGAAGTTAATAAAATATGATATCATTGATACAAAAAAGTGGCATGAAGAAGTTAAACCTAAGTTCATAAAATGGGATAACAGGATTGGTGAATATGATGATTATCTTCTTGAAATATCAGATATATACATTAAGGCAATAAGAGGTCTTGATTGTGCTTTAGTTGAATTCATTGCAAGGCAGGTAGTAGAACAAAAAGGTGGAAGGGTTTATACTTTTACCCGAGACAAAATCCGGTGGCACAAGGATAAAGGCCACAAAGTGATTACTATATCGGGAAGCCCTATGGAGTTGGTAAAAGAAATGTCATCAAGGTATAATATGGATGATTATAGGGGAAGTATTCATATTTGCAGTGGTAAGAAGTATACTGGAGAAGTCGTACCTATGTGGGACAGCAATAGCAAAAAAAAGGCAATGGATGAATTGGTTGAAAGGTATGGTATTGATTTAGAAAAAAGCTATGCATATGGGGATACAGCTGGAGATTTATCAATGCTTGAGGCTGTAGGAAATCCATTTTGTATTAATCCGACTCAGGAGTTAATAGGCTTGTTGATGGATAATAAGAAAATAAAAAATAAAGTAAAAATAGTTGTAGAAAGAAAAGACATGGTTTATCATCTTGATGCCAACTACTTTAAAGATAACGAAAGATAGATTAAAGTTAAATTTTCATAAGAGGGGATTTAGTTCGATGCATACTAGAAAAAATTTAAAAGACAGTAAAAGAATAGTTATAAAAATCGGAACATCATCTTTGACCCATAGAAATGGCACTCTACATTATGCAAAGATGGAATGTTTAGCTCGTGTGTTATCAGATTTAAAAAATGAAGGCAAAGAAGTCGTACTAGTTTCATCAGGAGCCATAGGCGTTGGTGCAGAGAGGCTAGGGTGTCAGGAAAGACCAAGACAAATAGAGGTAAAACAAGCGGCGGCAGCTGTTGGACAGGCAATATTAATGCAAATATATGAAAAGTTTTTCGGAGAGTATAATCAAATTATAGCTCAGGTTCTTTTAACCAAAGATGTATTAGAAGATTCTATCAAAAAAACTAATGCCCAAAATACTTTTAATACACTTTTAAAGATGGGGGTTATTCCCATTGTCAATGAAAATGATACTATTGCGACAGAAGAAATCCAAGAAAGTATTTTTGGAGATAATGATACCTTGTCTGCCATGGTTTCAGTGCTAATAGAAGCAGATTTACTTATCCTTCTTTCTGATATTGATGGATTATATAATAAGAACCCTAGGGACTTTAGTGACGCAGTTTTAATAGATACGGTGGATGGTATTACTGATGAAATAGAAGGACTTGCTGGAGGTGCAGGAAGCAGCTTAGGAACTGGAGGTATGGTAACAAAAATTTCCGCAGCTAGGATTGCTAATGACCATGGGGTAGATATGGTGATTGCTAACGGGGAAGATTTAATAAATATTAATAAGGTCTTAGAAGGAGAAAAGATTGGAACTCTTTTTAAAAAAAATGAATGAATGCTTATTTAGCATTCATTCAAAAATTTCGATCATCTTTTTAATATTTTCTAGAGCAATATCAGATTTGATTGTAGTTAAAGCCGAATCCTTTTGTTTAACCACTTCTTTTAATTCAAGGATACTTTGATTAAATTGTATTGCTAGAGAATCTTTTTTTTCTATTATTTTTGGTTGAAACTTTGGCCAAATTTCGTCAAATTCTGCTAGGCTTTTATCCACTAAACCCCACTTGCCTTGTTTCGAAGATATTTTTATATCTCTTAACTGATATTTTAATATAAGGATTTCGGATGGGACTTTGGCATTAAATAACTCAGCCATATATGGAATATGTTTTGTAAGATTTACGGCAGCATGTGCTATTTCTAGTTCGGAAGGGCTAGAAGTCATAAGAGGATAAGAATCGGGAAGAACTTCCTCGGGAAGTTTTAAATCCTGCTTAGTATCCTCTTCTTTTTCTGATTTATTTCCTTGACTTTTAGAATCTGGTTCCTCTTCTGAGGAATCATTATTTTCATCAGAAGATTTTTATATCCGATTTCATTTTCCAATTCTAACTCAGCTTTTTTATATTTTAAGGCTGCCTTATCTTTATTTTCTTCCATAGCTTTCGAGATAATCAGATTAGTAAGTGTGTTTAAATCCTTATTGAACTTTTCTGTTTTTTCTACAGATATCCCCTTTTTTTCTGCTTCTGCAAAAAAATCATTCCATTTTGAATGAACGGATTTGATTTGGCTTAAGGAGCTATTCCATTCTTTTTTATTTACGGAAGTTAGAACATCCTCAGATAACTTTTGAAGATCCTCGAGAGAATTGGGAGGAGAATTGTTTTCAGGGGATTCTTTACTATGTTTTTCCTCACCTTTTTGGCATCCGCTCATAATTAAAATTAGACATAATACTAATAATATATAGGACGAAAGAAATTTTTTCATGATAGCAGTAACCTCCACTCTATGCTTTATGATGTAAATTAGAAACAAAACAGGTTTTTATTATTATAGTATTTGTTATAAACCTAAACAAAATACAAATTTCATACTTTGCAATCTTTGATATTTGGTGGAAGATATATTATAATATAAAAATAGTTAATAAAGGTTAGGAGGATAAAATGGAAGATAGTAAAATAAATCGGATTAATGAATTATATAATAAACAAAAATCCACTGGGCTTACTGAAAATGAAGAAAAAGAACAACAAAAATTAAGGAGAGAATATATCGAATCCTTCAAAAGAAATTTTAGGCAAACCATGAATACTGTTAAAGTACAAGATGAAGATGGAACGATTAGGCCCCTTAAGAGGAATGATACAAAGTAAAAAGGAGTCTAAAATAAGAATTAAGTCATACCATAAACTGGTAAAGTGGAGGTTAAAATGAATTATTGTAGAGAGTGTGGGAAAATATTAGAAGGCGATAAAGAAGAGTGCCCTTTTTGCGGGACGAAAATAGACATTATGACTAACCTTGAAAGTACGGTAGGAGAAGGGAGTATAAGTGATGAAGTAAAGCAAAATGAAGAGTCACCAGCTATAGAAAATCAATTTAGCTGTGTGAATTATGAGGATAATAACCATATAGATTATAAAAACACAGAAAAACCTCCTGTAAAACCTTTAAGCAATTGGATTAAGGTTTTGTTATCGTTTTTAATACCTTTACTCCCAGGTTTAGGTTCAATTACAGGAATTATTGCTTCTATCATTTTTATGACAAATGAAGACCAAGATAGAAAGACATTTGGATATGCCCTTTTGAGTTTTAGTATTATATTCTTAGTTATTATTTGTGCTTGCTGCATGATGCTTGGACTTCTAACATCACTTCCAGAAATGTATTCATAACGTTTATATATGATAAATAGGTGGGGACATAATGAAAGAATTAATTTATTTTATGGGACGTTCAGTGTGTCATCAATTTCCTGAACGCTCTTTTTTTATTCAAGGTACGAAGATGCCCTTATGTGCAAGATGTACAGGGATATATTTAGGAATGTTTTTGGGGTTTTTATACCTTTACTTTAGGAGGCGGAATAAAGGCAATACCCCTCCTTCTTTTCAATTTTTAATAGGGATGATTCTTTGTTGGATTCCTATGATTTTAGATGGGGTAACATCTTATATGGGTTTTAGGGAAACAACCAATATAACAAGGCTATTAACAGGTTTTCTTTTTGGGGTATTTATACCTGTTTTTATTGTGTTACTAAAGAATTTTGATTTAGAGGGAGAAAATAATATACCCATAATTAAAGGATATAAAGATTTGCTTTTTATGGTTTTACTTTTCTTTTTCTCTATAATAATAATTACCATGGATTATGATATTGTTTGGTGGATAGTATCTGGTATAACTGTATTAACGATTTCGTATGTGTACATGCAAATTTCATACATTATAATAAGGCAAATTCTTGAGTCAATTAGCAAAAAAAGGGCTTATTATATAGCTTTAGCTACTATGGCATCAGTGATTATTATTTTATCGGTAATGAATGAATTGTTGCTGGCTAAATATAGATAGGCTCACACAGGAGAAAATTATGACAAAAAAACAAGATTTAAGGAAGAAATTTCTTGAAAATAGAGATAAGATGACTAAAGAGGAAATAAGTAAAAAGAATAAAAAAATATATGAAAGCCTTATTAACTCAGAGGTCTATAATAAATGTAAAAAGATTTTTGTATATGTAAGTATGAAAAACGAAGTAGACACCAAAAAAATAATTTCTAAAGGATTAAAAGAAGGGAAAATCATTGGGGTTCCCAAGGTGGAGCCTAGAACAAGGGAAATGTATTTTTCGCAGATACAAACCTTAGATGAATTAGAAATAGGACATTTTGGGGTATTAGAGCCTAAGAAAGAGCTTATTAAAAAAATGGAAAGTGATAGGACTACCCTTGTTCTTGTGCCGGGAGCAGTATTTGACAAAAATAGAAACAGAATTGGTTATGGGGGTGGCTACTATGACCGCTATCTTGGTAAACATACATCTATAATGAAAACGATTGGCCTTGCTTATGATTTTCAAGTCATTGATGCAATCCCTACGGATACCTATGATATCCCCTTAAATTTAATATTAACTGAGAACAATTGGATTTATTAAAGAAAAACAGGATATGGAAGTACTTAATAGTTTATTTCTTAAATGACTTGTTATTTTTATCTCTGTAAGATATAATTATAGAACAGATGTTCCCTTGCTGACAATAAGAAAGGATGAAAAGATTGATATCATATGTTAAAGGAACTTTAGAATACATAGATGAAACTGAAATAATCATAGATGTTAATGGCATAGGATATAAACTAATGATGTCTTCATCTGCTATGGGAAGGCTTCCATCTATTGGGAGGGAAATAAAGATATTCACCTATCTCCAAGTCAGGGAAATGGAAATGGCCCTATATGGTTTTATTACTCGGGAAGAACAATATATGTTTGAAAGGCTTATATCTGTAAGTGGCATAGGGCCTAAAGGAGCTTTAGGTGTCTTATCTACCTTATCCCCGGGGGATTTTTATTTAGCAGTTATAACAGAAGATGTAAAGACCTTAAGTAGTGCACCGGGAGTAGGGAAGAAAACGGCTCAGAGGATTATATTAGATTTGAAAGATAAAATAAATACAATAGAAGCAGTAGGAATAAGTGAAATGGATTCCTTTCCTTTAAATCAAAATGGAATTGAAGAGGAAGCCATATCTGCTTTAACTTCCTTAGGGTATACAAGGTTAGAAGCGTCTAAGGCAGTATCCGCTGTTATTACGGAAGATATGAAGGTAGAAGATATTATTAAGGTCTCTTTGAAAAAACTAGCAATATTTTAGGAAAATAGGTGAAACCAATGAAAAACCGTATTATCACTGCTGACTTAAGAAATGAAGACTTAGAGATAGAATCCGGGATTCGGCCTAAGACATTAGATGATTACATTGGACAAAAAAAGGTAAAGGAAAATTTAAAGGTTTTTGTACAAGCCGCTGATAATAGAAACGAATCCCTAGACCATGTACTCCTTTATGGTCCACCGGGGTTAGGGAAAACGACCTTAGCAAATATAATTGCCAATGAAATGAAAGCAAATATAAAGATAACATCGGGTCCCGCTATCGAGAAACCAGGAGATATGGCAGCTATTCTTAATAATTTAAGTGAAAGGGATCTTTTGTTTATAGACGAAATTCACCGTTTGAATCGTCATGTAGAGGAGATATTATATCCTGCCATGGAGGATTTTGTCATTGACATAGTCATAGGAAAAGGCCCCAGTGCCAGATCTATCAGATTAGATCTTCCAAAGTTTACATTGATTGGTGCTACTACTAGGGCAGGGCTTTTGACAGCACCACTTAGGGATAGATTCGGGGTTATCCAAAGGCTCGAATACTATAATACTTCCGAACTATCCCAAATAGTAAGTCGTTCTGCAAAGGTACTAGATATAGGAATTACCGAAGAAGGGTCCCAGGAAATTGCAAGGCGTTCAAGGGGAACCCCAAGAATTGCCAATAGACTCCTTAAGAGAGTTAGGGACTTTGCGGAAGTTAAATATGAAGGATATATAGATGAAAAAGTTGCCTCCTTAGCCCTAGAGGCCTTGGACGTAGATAAAATGGGATTAGATAGAATCGATAGAAAAATGCTTATTTCGATGATTGAAAAGTTTGGGGGAGGCCCTGTGGGACTAGATACTTTAGCAGCGGTTATAGGAGAAGAAAACGATACAATAGAGGATGTGTATGAACCTTTTTTAATACAATTAGGATTTATTAATAGGACCCCGAGGGGAAGGGTAGTGACTCCACTAGGTTATAAGCACTTTGGTATTGAACAATTTAAACTTTAAATTAGTATCAGGGTTACCAAAGAACGGCCATAAACCGTTCTTTTCTTAATTGACAAAAGGTATAAATATGTTACAATGATTGTAGAGGGACACTCTATGCAGTGTAGATAGAAACTTAGGGTTTATATATTAAAGAGAAGGGAGAATTGGCTTGGAGGATAAGAAAGATTTTACAAAGCAGCATTTATTAGAAATTGCTAAGGAAATATCCGGTATGAATCATTTTATACAACTTAGCACATTTAATGATGAAATGACTATTTCACAAGTAGTTCGCTTTTTTAATAAGCAGGGAAGAAATTTTACGAAAACCATGATTCAAAATTATGTTAGGGTAGGGGTACTGCCCCAGCCTGTTGACAGGAGATATTATACGAAAAATCATTTAATACTTCTAACACTGATAGATAATCTAAAGTTAATCTATTCTCTAGATGAAATTAAAACAGTGCTTAATCCTATATTGAAAAATCCTGATACCTTTGAAGATGATATTATAAAAGTAGGCGATTTATATGAAGATTATATAGAACTCCATAAAAAGGCCTTAGATGATTGGAAAAGATATCTTCCTGATACATTAGAAGAAGTCAACAAAATATTAAAAAAATACGATATAGATGAAAAGGAAAAAGATGTAGCATCATCATTTATGCTTGTATTAACACTAATGGCTGAAACCATAGCTATTAAAAAATTAATTCATTTAATATCAGCCGAGTACTTAGCGGGCAAGGAAGAATAATTTGTTATTGTGTATCTTTTGTAATATGATATAATAATACTAATACTCTTTGTACTAACTAAGGAGCGGTTATATGGAAAAAAAGAATAAAATTGAAGTCATTATTGGCGGTAGAGTCTATACCCTTGTAGGTAAAGAACCTGAGGAGTATATACAAAGAGTGGCATTATACATTGATAAAAAAATGAGCGAAATCAAAAAAGCTGAATCCTCTAGAAAACTTAGTACAAGTATGATTGCAACTTTAACTTCCATAAATGTTGCCGATGACTTATTTAAGTTAATTGAAAAAATAAACTCTTCAGACATAAAAGTGGAAGCACTAGAAGATGAACTAAAAGAAAAGGACAAGCAGCTACAGGTTTATCAGAAAGAACTAAGAGAAATACAACAGGAAAATACAACCCTTAAAAATAAGCTGCATGAGCTGCAATTAGAAATTAAAAAAAGTGAGCTAGAATTAGAAGAATACATTAATATATTCGATTCAAGTTTAAAGAATAACAATATTACCGGAGATAAATAAATTTAAAAAAATATAAAAACCAAGGGGAGTAATAGAATTCATTACATCCCCTTTTTGTGTTTTTATTGATAATGGATATCGCAATATATGAGTGGAGGTTGCTATGTTAAATACGAAAAAAATAGAGCTCCTTGCCCCAGCAGGAAACAAGGAAAGTGTAATTGCTGCTGTAAGCAATGGATGTAACGCTATATATTTAGGAGGAAAAGATTTTAGCGCAAGACAATCGGCGATGAACTTTTCTATGGAGGAAATAAGGGAGATTACAGATTATTGTCATCTTAGGGACGTTAGGGTATATGTAACGGTTAATACTTTATATAAGCAAGGTGAAGTTGCTAAACTATATAAATTTTTGAATGAACTATATACAATAGGGGTAGATGCACTGATTACTCAAGACCTTGGAACTGCCATATGGATTAGAAGGTTATTCCCTAAAATTGAAATCCATGGGAGTACCCAAATGACAATCCATGATTTGTATGGAGTTAAATTCTTAGAAGAACTTAATTTTCAAAGGATAGTATTAAGCAGGGAAATGTCCTTAGAAGAAATAATTCATGTGGCTAAAAATACGGATTTAGATATTGAGGTATTTGTGCATGGGGCCCTATGCTTTAGTTATTCTGGACAATGTTTGATGAGTAGCATGCTCGGGGGAAGGAGTGGAAATAGGGGGAGGTGCGCACAGCCTTGCAGACTCCCATATACATTGGCTGATAATGGAGGGAAAGAATTAGTTTCAGGATACCTTCTAAGCCCAAAGGATATACAAACTATAAATTATATTCCCCACATGATAGAGGCTGGAATACGCTCCTTCAAAATAGAAGGGAGGATGAAACGTCCGGAATATGTAGGGGTAGTTGTTAAAACTTACAGAAAATATATAGATTCCTATCTGGAAAATCAAAAAAAATACTCAGTGGAAGATAGGGATATAAAAGACTTGGCGCAGGTTTTTAATAGGGGTGGTTTTTCAAATGGTTATTTGTATCAACATAGTGGTAGAGATATGATGAGCTTTGAAAATCCTAAACATTGGGGAATATATTTAGGTAAAGTGATAAATTATAATCCATCAACTAAAAAATGCATAATAGATACAGTAGAACCCCTAGAACCGGGGGATGGAATAGAAATTTGGAGGAAGGGCAAATTAAATACGGGCATTAGTGTATCAAAAACGAGCAAGGCAGGAGAAAAAATTATCATTTCAATAAAGGATTTTGTTAAGGAAGGAGATAGAGTTTATAAGACAAAAAATAAAAGTCTTCTTGAAACTATCCAAAAAACTTATGAAAAAGATAGTCGGAAACTAGATATACATGCCTCCATTAGTTTCAAAAAAAATAAGGCAATTAATCTAAAACTTTGGGATGAAAGAGGAAATAGTGTTCAGGTCGATGGTCCCCTTGTGGAAAAAGCTATAACTAATGGATTAGAAAAGGAAAGAATTAGACAGCAGATTCTAAAAACAGGTAATACCCCCTTTAATATTAAATCTCTAATTATAGATATGGATGATGATGGATATGTTTCTATTAAGGAATTAAACAATATAAGAAGAGTAGCCATAGATGAGCTCCAAAATGCGATTATAGAAAAATATAAAAGGCCTGCTGTGGATATTAATATTGACTTTTCAAATTTAAATAAAAATATAATTAAAGGGGACAATAAACAATTTACAGTTCTAATTCGTAATATAAATGATATCGAATACGTTTTTCATCCAAAGGTAAAAAGAATATACTTGGAAATTAGAGAATATAAAAAAGATGATATAGAAAAAGTATCAAATATTTGCCATAAAAACAATACAGAATTCTTTTTAGCATTGCCTAGAATAGATGTCAGTTACAAAAATGAAAGAATATGGTATGATTTAGAAGATACTTCCATAGACGGGTTTTTAATCAGAACCTATGGACAGGCTTTCAGATTGAAAAAGACAACAAAGAAGATTATACTAGATTATACCTTTAATATATTTAATCAATTAACCGCTAATTTTTGGATGGAATACGGTGTGGAGGGCTTTACTCTTTCACCTGAATTAAACTACGATGAGTTAAAAGATTTTAAAGGAGATGGGATAGAAGTTATAGGATACGGGCATTTGCCTTTGATGACAACTAAACAATGTATTATAGGAAATACCCTATATAAAAAATCAGTTAAGGGATTTTGCAGCAATCGTAATAATCAAGAACACTATAAGCTTATAGATCGTAAAGGGGAGACATTTCCCATTATACAAGACTGCTCTTTATGTACGGCAGTTATTTATAACGGGAAACCTATTTTGTTATTAAGAGATTTGGAAAAGATATTATCCCTTCCTATAGATTTAATGAGGCTAGAGTTCACATTTGAAAGGAAAGAAGACATAAGAAAAATAATTAGGGGATATGGGAATGATAAAAATATAAAAGCAGAAATATTAAGGGAGCAAGATTACACGAAGGGTCATTATTTTAGAGGAGTAGAGTAGGTGAAAAGATGCCCAAACAATCTATCATAGAGGTTTTAATATTGGTTTCTAGGTATGTTTTTGTAATATTTATCTACATATTTTTATGGGCAGGATACAAGGGTATTATTTACGAACGCAAAAATGAAATCCATGGGTATAATAACAAAGTCTTTGAACAAAGGATTTTCATTATATTTATACATGTTTTTAGTTTCATTATTCTTATGGCAAGTTCCAACGATATTAAAGAGATAGAAGAAATAGCAAAATTAGGGATTTATAGCCTCGTGTTCATAATAGCCGCAATAATACTTACATCCCTTATATATAAAAAATCAGATGCTATTCTTTGGAACAGTATGCTCTTTTTAATGGATATAGGTATAATTATGTTGCAAAGATTAGACCCAGAAGCTGCAAACAGACAGATTATATGGTATGGGATAGGAAGTATTCTTATGCTTTTTATACCTTTAGTTTTTATGATAATCCCTAGATTTGAAAAGTTTGAATATGTTTACCTAATGAGCGGATGGATATTACTGCTTTCGCCTTTTGTATTAGGAGAGGAACAATTTGGAGCTAGGAACTGGATTTTCATAGGAAAATATAGTTTTCAGCCCTCTGAAATCGTAAAATTTTTATTTGTATTTTACTTAGCAGCCTCCCTTAGAAAATATAATTCATTAAAAGATATTATTATTCCAACAATAATGAGTGGTGGATATATTTTAGTTTTGGTAGCTCAAAAGGACTTAGGAGGAGCATTGATTTATTTTCTAACTTTTCTTATATTGATTTACCTTAGAACTTCTAGTTCACTTTTGTTTTTTGGGGGATTGGGGGGAGCAAGCTTAGCTTCTATGGTGGCATATAAATTATATAGCCATGTACAAGTTAGGGTAGAAGCATGGTTAAATCCATGGAAAGATATGGATTACAAGGGATATCAAATAACCCAATCCTTATTTGGGATAGGAACCTGGGGATGGATGGGTAGTGGCCTTACAAGGGGGTACCCTAAAAGTATTCCTGTTGTAAAGACAGATTTTATATTTGCAGCTATATGTGAAGAATTTGGAAATCTATTTGCTATCGGAATTATTTTGATATTTTTACTTATGATACTTCGTGGAGTGATGATAGCTATAAAATGCAATAGAGTCTTTTACTCACTCCTTGCCGTAGGGGCAATTAATTTAATTGCTATACAGGCATTTCTAATTATTGGTGGAGTGATAAAAATGATTCCACTAACAGGGGTAACCCTACCCTTTATAAGTTATGGAGGAAGTTCTGTTATCACTAGCATCCTAATAATTGGGATACTCCAATGGATACAAAGTTTTTATGAAACAAGGGAAGAGGTGGAGGAGTAGCTTGAAGCAGGTTAAAAAGGACATAAAAAAAATATTTTGGCTATATTCATTGATGTTTTGCGCATTAATAGGATATCTATTAAAATTTATATTCCTGGATAGCCCTATAGTAATAATAAATCCTTATAATCCAAGGTTAAATTCCTTAGAAAAAAGCATACTTCGGGGGGAAATAAGAGATAACAAGGGAGTAGTTTTGGCAAGGACTAAAATGGATAAGGACGGATGGATGAGAGAATATCCACAGGGAAGAGATTTTGCCCATGTGGTCGGGTCCGTTCAAAAGGGTAAAACTGGAATAGAAGCATATGCAAATTTTATGCTTCTCGAGGTAAATGATAAAATGGTGCAAAGGGTAAAAGAAGTTTTTACCGGTGACAAATTAAAAGGAAATCATGTTGTTCTTACCTTGGATGCTAATCTACAACGCACTTCAAGGGAGTTATTAAAAGGTAAAAAAGGAGCAATTCTAGTTATGGAACCATCTACGGGGAAAATTCTTTCCATGGTATCCAATCCAGATTTTAATCCTAATGAACTAAGCCAAAATTGGGAGCAATTGAACAAGGATGAGGAAAATAGTCCCCTCATTAATAGGGCCACACAAGGGTTATACCCTCCGGGCTCTATATTTAAAGTTATAACAGCAGCATCAGCTCTAGAAAGTGAGAAGGGTTTAGAAGGTTTTCTTTATAATTGTAAGGGTGAAGATATATTTGATGGTAATTTAATACGCTGCTATAACTCTAAACCTCATGGGGAAGTAGATTTAAACAAAGCATTTTATGTTTCCTGTAATACCGCTTTTGCAAAACTAGGAACTGATGTGGGAGGAGAGAGGTTAAAACAGACATCAGAAAGACTGCTTTTTAATCGACCTCTTCCTTATGAATTGGATTATAATAGGAGTCAGTTTGTGTTAACAAAGCATTCGGAAGATAAAGAAATAGTTGAAACAGCCATGGGGCAGGGTAGGACACTGGTATCACCACTTCATATGGGAATGATTACTTCTGCCATTGCCAATGGTGGTATTTTAATGAAACCGTATATTATTGACCACATGGAAACAAACTATGGGAAAACCAAGAATAAAAAAATTCCAGAAAAATTTGCAGTTCTTTTTGATGCAGGAGATGCCAATAGATTAACCAATATGATGGTGGACGTGGTGAATAAAGGTACAGGAACGAAGGCCCAAATATCAAATATTTCTGTAGCTGGAAAAACAGGAACCGCTCAAAATGCTTCTGGTGAAGATCACGCTTGGTTTATAGGATTTGCCCCTTCACAAAAGCCGGAGGCTGTTGTAGTGGTAATAATTGAAAATGGGGGATCGGGGGGAAGTAGTGCAGGACCAATTGCCCGCAAACTGCTTCAACAAGTCTTGAACAACTAAGGAAGGTGACAAATATGAATTTGTTGCAAGTAGCCACAGCTCCCGTTATAATAGCTTCAGTATATATTTATATAAGGGATAAATATGAAAAGGAACCTATAAAATTACTTATTTTAGGTATTCTTTTTGGATTAATTATAGCAGCCCCTATAATGGAGGTAGAGGCATTTCTATCAATGTTTACTCCCGGAACAGGGGGAGTTTTAGAAGCAGCATACACATCATTTGTTGTAGCTTCCGGTACCGAAGAAGTTTTTAAATTTATTGTTTTATATTTTTTAATATGGAAAAATGAAAACTTTAATGAAAAATTTGATGGAATAGTCTATGCAGTTTTTATTTCATTAGGATTTGCTGGAATTGAAAATATATTGTATGTGTTTAACCCTCATTTAGGGGGATATCAAACTGCAATCGCAAGGGCTGTATTTTCTGTGCCCGGTCATGCATTATTCGGCGTGGCGATGGGGTATTATTATTCCATAGCAAAGTTTGAGAAACACACACTTTTAAAATCATTTTTCGTGCCATGGCTTTTGCATGGGATATATGATTTTATATTAATTGCAAAGATTCCATCCCTTATGCTTTTTTTTATTCCATTTGTGCTCTATCTATGGGTACAAGGGATGCGGAAAATAAAGAAACACATTCAAAGCTCACCTTTTAAACCCCAAGAATAATGAATGGTAGGTTGAAAAATATCGAAAAAAGAGTTATACTCATTCCATGTTTATAAATTTGCACTTTGATGGACTTTCAAGACATATAAGCTGTAAGTTTATATTTACTTTCTTTCCAGTAAAGATATGAATGCGTCAGGAGGAATAAGAATGATAGAAGCGGTGAGCTGCGGAGGTGTTGTGATTCATAGGGGTAAAATTTTATTACTATATAAAAATTACAAGCACAAATATGTGGGATGGGTTCTTCCTAAAGGAACCGTAGAATTGGGGGAAACCCACAAAGATACAGCTTTAAGAGAAGTTGAGGAAGAGACTTCCGTTCCTGCAAAAATAATTAAATATATAGGGCAGAGTCAATATACATTTCAAGGAAGAGATGACATTGTTAACAAAACTGTTCATTGGTATTTAATGAGGGCAAGTAGTTTTTATTGTAAGCCTCAAAGGGAAGAACATTTTGTAGATGCTGGATATTATAAATTTCATGAAGCATATCACCTTCTGAAATTCAATGATGAAAGGCAAATGATGAAAAAGGCTTATTATGCATATGTAGAATTAAGAAAGAATAAACAGTGGATAAGAACATATAAATTTTAAATACGGATATAAAAATTCAGCCCTAGGCTGAATTTTTTAGCATAAAGAGGAAATACTTAAGTTTATTTGAAAAATTCAAATAAGGGGAACTTTTATTATTTTGAATACGTCAAAAAGTATAGTATAATTTTATAGAGAATTTTAAATTAAGGAAAGGAGTGAATGGTGTGGAAGCAAAAGATGAACTAAGGCTTATAAATAGCGCACAAAAAGGTAATATAGCTGCTTTTGAAGAACTGGTTATTGAGCATGAAACTAAAATATATAATATAGCTTATAGAATGTTCCATAACGAAGAAGATGCAAAGGATTTATCACAGGAAGTATTTATAAAGGCTTTTGAAAATATAAAAAAATTCAAGAAAGAATCTCGTTTTTCCACTTGGCTATACCGCATTGCTACTAATTCATGTATAGACGAACTAAGAAGACGAAAAGACAAAGAAACCTATTCGGTAGATGAAGGCATTGAAACAGAAGGAGGAAGTATAAAAAAAGAATATCCTGATACAAAGCATAATCCTGAGGAAATGATTATTAATAAAGAAATAGCCCATCAAATTCAATTGGCGATGGATCAATTATCCGAAGAACATAAAAATGCAATCATTTTAAGAGATTTTCAGGGTTTTGGATATAATGAAATATCAGGAATCTTACAATGTTCTCTTGGCACTGTTAAATCTAGAATATCAAGGGGAAGGATGCAATTAAAAGAAATACTTGTCAACCAGGAACATTTTGAATATAATAAGCGTCTAAAAAATAGAAAGGAGGGAAAATAATGAGCTGCGAACAATTTAGGGAAGCAATGTCTCCTTATATAGATGGTATGATAGCTGGAGATGAAAAAATGGAGTTTGAGGACCATTTAAAAATCTGCCACGATTGCAAAGAAGAGTTTGAGGCGCTCAAAATTATAATAGACGAAGTCCAAGGTCTGCCGGAAGAAAAACTGCCGGATTATTATCATAGAGATTTAATGTTAAAGCTTTATAAAAGTAATGAAGATAAGTTCAATAAAAAGAGATTTTATGGTAATTGGAAAGTTTTTTCTGGCCTTGCAGCGGTTTTTATATTTTTGATTGTGATCGCAGGAAGTTTAGGAAGAATTACAGTATATGACGAAGCAAGAAAAGAAAGTGAATTTCCTAGAGGTACAGCCGGACATACCAATGGTATATTGGCTAATGATGATACTATGAAAGAAGAAATGGAAATTCAAGATATGGCAGTAGAAACTCCACAGATGAATATTGAACTTGATTTGGTTAAAGAAAGTGAAGGTAGCAGGGGGATAACCAAAGTAAGATCACCTGAAGTTATAAATAGAAAAATTATTTACAGCACAATGATGTCCTTGGAAGTAGAAGTATTTGACAATGCTATAAGGCAGATTCGGGATATAGCTGAACAAAGTGGGGGATATGTTGAAAATTCTTCTAGTTACATCTATCATTCCGAACCTGAAAGGGAGATATATTTAAAACAGGGCAGTATAGTTATTAGAATTCCAGTAGATAAATACGGAGAAATTCAAACACGATTAAGCAACATGGGACATTTAATCCATCAAGAAGAAACTAGTACCAATGTGACAGAAGAATATATAGAAACGGAAAGCCGGATTCGTATGCTAGAGGTAGAGCAGGATAGACTTTTAGAGATTATGGGTAGGGCAGATAAAGTAGAGGATTTAATTAAATTAGAAGAAAGATTAAATCAGGTTAGGACGGATTTGGAGATTTATAAAAGTAAAATCAAGAACTGGGATCAGCTTATTTCCTTCTCTACTTTTACAATAGATTTAAGAGAGGTAAAAGAGATAGAACCTATAAAAATTACTAGCCCTAACTTAAGCACAAAAATAAAATCCAGTTTTAATAAATCTTTAAATGATATAAGAAGAGAATTTGAGGAAATCGCTATACTCATGGCATATATGGTAATTCCATTTATTTTGATGATAATTGTATTGGCAATTGCTTTTTTAGTCTTTAAACCCCTTGTTAAAATAATAATAAGAAAAATAAAAAATTGGAGGGATAAAAAATTATGAAAAAACTAAATCAAATTTTACCTTTAACATTAATTGCTATTCTTGTATTTACTATGGGGGTTTTCTCCAGAGAAACCTTAAAGATAGAACCAGTGATGGCAAACATTGGGACAAATAAAACAAATACTATTACCGCAACTGGGGAGGGTGTTGTAAAGGTTAAACCTGATATTGCAAATATTACTATGGGTGTGCGCATAGAAAACAAGGATGCAAGAACCGCTCAAACAAAGAATGCAGAAAAAATGGACCAAGTTATCGCTGCCCTAAAGAAAATGGGAATAGCCGATAAGGATATACAAACATCAAATTATTCAATCTATCCCCAATATGACTGGGAAGCAAAAGGGGGAAGCAAGATAATTGGGTATACCGTAGAAAACACCATTAAAATAACTGTTAGGGATATTACAAAAGTAGGGGATGTTCTTGATATTGGTGTAGAAGAAGGAGCAAATGTTTCAAGCGGAATACAATTAAGTATTGCAGATACGGAAAAATATTATCAAGAAGCATTAAAACAGGCAGTAAATAATGCAAAAGGTAAGGCAACAGCCATTGGAGAGGCCATAGGGGTCACTATAAAAATTCCTAGTTCAATTACAGAACAAAGTGTAGGAGGAAGAAGTGTTATATATGCTGAAGATTTACAAATGAATGTACGAAAAGAAATGGACCGAACACCTATTCAAACTGGGGAATTGGATATTCGTGCTCTAGTGGAAGTAAGTTATTCATACTAATAGTCTTTTAAATAAAATACAATCTATAAAATCATAATTTTTTAAGTTCCGAATCAAATTCGGAACTTTTTTATGCTATAATACTAAAGGAAATATAAACATATATAGGGATTTAATTTATACCCTGTAAGATTATATTTTACGGATATTCAAGGAAGTATCTAAATGGAGGTGCAATATGCAAGGCTGGAAAATAAAATGTGTATTATTAGCTTTAATAGGTGTTTTTATTATTTCATATATTTATATGAATGATGCGGTTATAGGAAAGCACCAAACAGAAATACATTTTCTTGAACTCCCAATAGGAGATTGCACCCTTATTAAAACAAAAGAAAAGGATATTTTAATTGGAGAGGCAGCAAAAAAGGATTCAAAACATATTATTCAGTATTTAGAAAACCAAAAATCAGATAATGTTATAGAATTAATAATAACCTCTCCCAAGAAAACAAAAATAGAAGGATTTATAAATCTAATAGAAAAAGACAAAATTAAAAAAATATATGTTCCTCATATAAGTGAGTTGGATACAGCGGCAAATAAATTTTTAAATACTGCTAAAGATAAAGGTGTTTTGATATATCAAATTAGTGATAAAGAAAAATGGGAGATAGATGATTTAACCCTTTCATTTTTAAGACCCTCAAAAAACAGTACAGTTCCCCAATCAGAAAAAAAGGCAATAATTAAGCTTGAGTCTTCAAAGTTATCTATTTTATGCCTACCTCCTATTACAGATATGGATAAAAGGGACTTATTGCTTAATAAAAAAGAATTAAAATCTGAAATACTAAAAATTTCAGGAGCGGAAAAAGAAACTTTATTAACGAAAGATTTTCTAGACTCAATAAATCCTAAAACTATCTTATTTGGAGATAATACAAAGGTAAAGGAAAAGGATTTAAGAGCCATTTATGAATGGAACCCTAAAACAAATCTTTTTTCAATTTACCAAGAAGGGGATATTATATTATATAAAGATAGGAAAAAGTATAAAATGACAACAAAGCGAGTGATGAATATTAGGATTCAGTAAAAGACAAGGAGAATAGATATGAAAAAGATTATGTTAATTGATGGCAATAGTATTATAAATAGGGCATTTTACGGGATACCATTACTAACAAATTCACAGGGAGTATATACTAACGGTGTATTTGGTTTTTTGAACATCCTATTTAAATTATTAGATGAAGATAAACCGGAATATATAGCCGTTGCTTTTGATTTAAAAGCACCTACTTTTAGGCATAAGGTATTTAAAGAATATAAGGGAAATAGAAAAGGAATGCCAGAGGAATTAAGGCCACAAATACAATTATTAAAAGATATCTTAGATGCTATGGATATTACTAGATTAGAAAAAGAAGGGTACGAAGCCGATGATATTTTAGGAACTGTTGCAAAAAAGGCAGAGGCCTCTGGAATGCAACCGATTGTAATATCTGGAGATAGAGATTTATTGCAATTGGCCACTGACATTATAAAAATTAGAATCCCTAAAACCAAAAGGGGTGGAACAGAGGTAGAGGATTATTTTGCCAAAGATTTGATTGGAAAAATAGGCGTTACCCCCCTCGAATACATAGATGTAAAGGCTTTAATGGGGGATTCTTCGGATAATATTCCAGGGGTTCCAGGTATAGGAGAAAAAACTGCTTTAAAGGTTATCCAAGAATATCACAGTATAGAAAATGCCATTAGCCATGTAGAAGAGATTAAACCTAATAGGGCTTCAAAAAACCTAAAAACTTATGAAGAGCAGGCAAGAAAAAGTAAGTTTTTGGCGACTATCTGTACTGAAGTACCTGTTGAAATAGAATGGGAAAGACTAAAAATAAAATCCTTCATAAACTCTAAAACATATGAATTATTTAGGCAACTAGAATTTAAAAGTCTGTTGGATAAACTTAATTTTTCTAAGGAACCTGATAATAGTTTTGAAAATAAAAATGTAGTTAATAGAGAATATAAGGCCATAAAATCCAAGAAAGGGTTCGAAGATTTTATAGAAAAGGTCTTAGGTTTAAAGAAAACTTCTTTTATTATTTTTTCTGATAAAGATAAGGTTTTAGGAATAAGTTTTTGTCATGAGAAATGCGAAGGAATATGGGTAGAACCTTCAAAAGATCTATCCATGGAAGACATAATGAAAATATCAAAACCTCTATTTGAGTCTAATAATATTGGAAAAATAGCCCATCAAGCAAAACAGGATATGCATATCTTAAAAAGATTTGATATTATTTTAAACAATCTTGTGTTCGATACGATGGTCGCAGGCTATGTATTAAACCCGACGAGGGAAACATATGCATACGATGATTTAGCCCAAGAATTTTTGGGAGAAGTCATTCCTAGTGAAGAAGAGGTCTTGGGTAAAGGGAAAAGCAAAAAATCCATTATGGATTTAGAAGAAGATGTAAGGACACAATTTACAGCCAATCAGGCGTATATAATTTTTAATTCAGAAGAGAAAATGAAAGATAAATTAAAGGAAAATAACCAAGAAATGCTTTATTATGAGGTGGAACACCCTCTTATTGAAGTTTTATTTAAAATGGAAGACCAAGGGTTTAAGGTTGATATTAATAAGCTAAAAGAATACACTTATGAATTAGAAGGAAAAATTAGTATTCTTACGGAAGAAATATATGAATTAGCGGGAGAAGAATTTAATATTAATTCACCAAAACAATTAGGAATAATACTTTTTGAAAAATTAAAACTTCCTGTGGAAAAGAAGACAAAAACAGGATATTCAACTGCTGCAGAAGTATTAGATAAATTAAAAAACAAGCATACTATTGTGGAAAAAATATTAGAATACAGACAATTGGTTAAGCTAAAAACTACCTATGGAGACGGATTATTTGCTGTTGTTAACAAAGAAACCAATAAGATACATTCTACTTTTAATCAGACTATAACTGCCACTGGTAGAATAAGCAGTACAGAACCCAATCTTCAAAATATACCAATTAAGCTGGATATGGGAAGGAAAATTAGAAGGGTATTTATTCCTAGCAATGAGGAGTATTTATTATTAGATGCGGATTACTCCCAAATTGAACTTAGAGTCTTGGGACATATTGCTAAGGACGAAACCCTTATTAATGCTTTTCGAACTGGGGAAGATATTCATAGAATTACTGCCTCACAGGTATTTAAGGTACCTTTTGATGAAGTAACACAAAGGCAAAGAAATGATGCTAAGGCTGTGAACTTTGGGATTGTGTACGGGATAGGAGCCTTTAGCTTAAGCCAAGACTTAAATATTTCTAGGAAAGAGGCAGAAAAGTATATAGAAGGTTATTTTGAAAAGTATCCCAATGTACGAAAGTACATGGATGCAACAATTAATGAGACTAGAAAACTAGGATACGTATCCACCCTTTTTGGAAGAAGAAGGGAAGTTGCTGATATCAATTCAAAAAACTTTATGCGCCGTTCTTTTGGTGAAAGGGTTGCCATGAATACGCCCATTCAAGGAACTGCTGCAGATATAATTAAAATTGCTATGATTAAGGTATTTAATAGGCTAAAAGAAAGGAAATTAAAATCTAGATTGATACTTCAAGTTCATGATGAACTTATAATTGAAGTACATAAAGATGAGATTGAAGAGGTTAAGGAAATTCTTAGACATGAAATGGAATATGCTGTAGAATTAGATGTGCCCTTGGAAATAGATATGCACCTAGGAAAAAGCTGGTTTGAAACCAAATAATGGAGGGAATAATGAAGGTTATTGGATTAACAGGGGGAAGTGGCAGTGGAAAGAGCACGATTTCAATGTTGCTAAAGGAAATGACAAAGACTTATATAATTGATGCAGATAAAATAGGTCATAAGATTATATTAAAGGGTCAAGAAGCATATTACTTAATTATTAGAAGTTTTGACAGAACGATTTTAAAAGAAGATGGAGAGATTAATAGAAGAAAGCTTGGAGAAATCGTCTTTTCTAATAAATTATTTTTAAATATCCTAAATCAAATTA
The DNA here is from genome assembly GCA_012519205.1 of Candidatus Epulonipiscium sp. Lineage (NCBI taxonomy): Bacteria > Bacillati > Bacillota > Clostridia > Lachnospirales > Lachnospiraceae > Candidatus Epulonipiscium > Candidatus Epulonipiscium sp. Next base: position 94,813 of record JAAYQR010000019.1, read on the forward strand.
CCCACCCGAAAATAAAAGAGGAAATTATTAAGGAGATAAATCAAGTTAAAAAGACCCCAGATTTCTATGATTACATCATAATTGATGCCGCTCTTTTGATTGAATCAGGATTGTATGAATTAACAGATGAAATATGGGCGGTTTATGCTGATGTAGAGACTAGGATACAAAGAATAATGCTAAGGGATGGGCTAAACAGGAATGATGCTAAGACCCGCATTCATTCCCAGATGCCTTGGAAAGAAATGAAAAAATATGCGGATAGAATCATTGATAATGGGAAAGACAGGGAACTTACAAAAAAACAGCTAAGAAATATTATAGAAAGATAAATTTTAGAGGAGATAATATATGTCATATATAATAGATCTTCGTAGGGGAAAAATTAAATTATTGATGTTCATTGTGCTTTTTTGTGCTATAATCTATATTGTTTTTTCAATCTTAATCCGTGCATTTTTTTATCCTATAAAATATGAAACCTTAGTCAATAAGTATTCTAAACAATATGAATTGGATTCTCACCTTGTTTTTTCTATTATTAGAACTGAAAGCAAATTTAATCCCAAGGCACAATCCCCCAAAAATGCAAAAGGTCTTATGCAAATTACTGATAAAACTGGGGAATGGGCTGCAAGGGAAATAGGGATAGAAGGTTATTCTAGTGAAAAGCTATATGATCCTGAAATTAATATCCAAATGGGTTGTTGGTATATAAAAAGGCTTTTGATACAGTATAATAATGTTGATACTGCTTTGGCTGCATACAATGCTGGTAGTGGCAATGTATCTAAGTGGCTAAAAAATGAAGAGTATAGTAAAGACGGGGAAAATCTTATTATAATTCCATTTAAAGAAACAAGAGAATATGTAAAAAAGGTATCAAAGGCTAGGATACAATACAAACGCCTTTACAAGTAATGGATTATAGGATTTGATTGAATAAGGATTCTTAGGAAATACATACAATAAACCAAAATATAATTACAATGGCATAAATGGTCTAGGAAGGTGCGATAAAAGTGTTTAAAAGACTAAAATTAACTTTGATTTTTATTTCTTTAATAGTTCTAATAACGGGCTGTGCTAAGGATGGCATTAAAGATACCCAGCCCCCAAAAACTGAGGATGAGGTGCAAGAAGAAATACCAAAGGAACCTTCTAAGGGGGGAGAAATGGTTCTGGCAATTCGAACCCCTAAAACCTTAAATCCTTTATTAAATGAAGAGTATACTGTTGATCAAGCACTTAAACTTATTTTTGACTCTTTAATTGATTTTGATGATACGCAAAAACCAATCCCAAACTTAGCCTCAAACTGGAAATTTTCTAATGATGGAGTTACAGTTACAATCAAACTTAGGGAAGATGTTAAATGGCATGATGGAACTAGATTTACCGCAGAAGATGTTATTTTTTCTTTAGATACCATTAAAAATTCCTTAGACACCTCCCCTTATAAACGATGTATGCAAAATGTCATTTCATATAAACCTATAGACGAATACTCTATTAAAATTAATTATAATCAGCCTTTTAGCGGAGCAATATATGCCTTGTATTTTCCGATTATTCCTGCTCATGTATATGGGGAGCAAAATGTAGATACAATGAATCAAGTAAATCCTGTGGGAACAGGGGCATATCAGATGGACGGATATTCATTGACTAAAGAATTAAATTTAAGGGCAAATTCTGACTGGTTTAAAGGTGAACCATACATTGAAAAAATAAAGGTAGTAGTTACTCCTGATGAAGAAACAGATCTTTATTCCTTTGACCAGGGGCAGCTAGATTTAATTGGGACAGATATCGTTGATTGGGAAAAATATGCACAAAAAGACAACACGCAAATTCATGAATACACAACTTCTCATTATGATTTCATAGGGTTTAACTTTAACAAACCCTTGTTTCAGGATAAAAAATTAAGAAAGGCTATAGCTTATGCAATTGACAGAAAAAGGCTATTAGAAAATTATTATTTAAACCATGGAATTATAACAGAGGTTCCGATAAACCCCAAGTCCTGGCTTTATACTGAAGAGACTGAAAGATATGATTTTAATATAGAAAAATCAAAAGGGCTTCTCGCAGAATCGGGATGGAAGGACTTAGATCAGGATGGGATATTAGATAAAGAAGTCAATGGGATTAAGACAAGTATTAGCTTTAATTTACTTGTTGCTTCGGAGAACCCTGAAAGAAAAGAGGTCGCATATGAGATTCAAAATATGTTAGAAGAGGTAGGAATAAAGATTCAAGTAGAGGAAATAAATCAAGAGGAATTATTAAATAGATTAAACTCTAAAAACTTTGATGTTTTCCTTGGGGGCTGGAAACTTTCACCGATTCCAAATTATAGTTTTGCCTTTCATTCTTCAGAAATAGAAAACGGTACCAATTACATTTCATATAAAAGCGCCGTGATGGATAATCTCCTAGCACAGACATTTAATGCGATAGGCGAAGAAAAAATGAAAGAGGAATATGATAAGCTCCAAAAATTTATTGCCGATGAATTACCTTATATAAGTTTATATTTTAGAAATGCAGCACTTATTACCAATGAAAGAATCCAGGGTAAGATTAATCCGCAAAAGGAATTCTACATCGGAAATATAAAGGATTGGTTTATTTATGAGGCTCCCAATACTAATAAGGAAGAAGTTGAAGATAAGGAACTACCCATAAACGAATAAGACATTAGAATTCCTATATTCATGATTGTATCAGAGCAATATAGGAATTTTTTTGAACCTTCTTCTGAATAGGTGAATATAATACTATCGATTATATTCTGAACGGGAGAGGTAGGAATGAAGATTGGTTTAGCCCTATCCGGTGGTGGGGCAAAAGGCATGTCTCATATAGGGGCCCTTAGGGCTTTGATTGAAAGTGGAATAAAACCTGATTTGGTAGGGGGGCTAGTTCGGGAGCTATTGTAGCTGGATTATATGGTTGCGGATACAATCCTATAGAGATTGAGAAAATCGTGAAAGGCAATTTAGGAAATATTATCGATGTGAATTATTATAAGATAATTTGTAGCCTACTAAATTTTTATCAAATCAAGACAAAAGAATTAAGTGGGCTTATAAAAGGCGAGAAAATAGAAAGAATCCTTAAGTATTATACCAATAATCAAGATATAAGGGATACTAAAATTCCTGTTGTGCTGTCCGCAACAAGAGTAGATAATGGGGATAGCTTTTACTTTGTATCCAATAAAATGAACTTACTTAATGAAAGAAAGATAAAATATATAGATAGTATAAATTTGGGAGAGGCCATTAGAGCAAGTATTTCTTTCCCGGTGATATTCCAGCCTAAAAAAATATTATATAATAATGAGTATGTGTCATTAATGGATGGCGGAATTATAGATAATATCCCCATTAGGATATTGCAAAAAATGGGAGCGGATATAGTCATAGGAATTAATCTAGGATATAATGGACGGGTAGATAGTAGTATAGATAATTTTATAGAGATAGGGGAACAGGCAGTAGCAATTATGTCTTATATGATTACAAGGAAAGAATATAAAGAACCCGAACCCGAAATCTATATTTATAATCCGGAAATATGGGATATCTCTTTACTCCAGTTATCAGCAATTGATAAATCCATAGAGAGGGGATATACCGCTATGAAAAAACATATCCCTGCTATAAAACGAAAGTTTAACATATGATTGGAAGTAAAAACTGCTATATATTTTTACTGTAAAATATTACAAAAGAAATACAATAACCCGATATATATAAAATAATACATGGGGGTAGAAGGATGTCAGAGATAAGAAAAGACATTGTTACAGGAGTCTGGACAATAATAGCACTAGAGAGAGGTAAAAGACCCTATGATTTTGAAAAGCAATCAGTTATAAAAAATCATGAAGTTTGTCCTTTCTGTGTGGGAAATGAAGAGGAAACTCCCCCAGAAGTACTGGCATATAGAACCAAGCAGGGAGAGCCTAATAATTCAAATTGGAAAGTAAGAGTAGTTCCTAATAAATATGCTGCATTAAAGGAGTATAAGGCAATAGAAACCATAAAAGGTTTTTATGAAACAGTTACGGGATATGGTATTCATGAAGTATTGATTGATTCACCAAAACATGAAGATACTATTGGTAGTATGTCCCATGAGCAATTGGAGCTAGTCTTAAAAGCCATTGGGGAACGTCACCAAGCCATTAGGTTAGATGAAAAGATAAAATACATTCAGGTTTTTAAAAATCAGGGGGCAGAGGCAGGGGCATCCCTACAGCATCCCCATTGGCAAATAATAGGTGTCCCATTAATTCCCGAATATCAAAAAAAGTTTTAAAAGGAAGTAAAAAATATTATCAAGAACATGGAAAGTGTGTTTATTGTGAAATGCTTAGGTATGAACAAAGTGCGAAAGTGAGAATTATTCAAGATAATAAGTATTTTGTTTCCTTTGCTCCTTATGCATCTAGATTTTGTTATGAAACATGGATAATGCCAAAGCAGCATATATATGATTTTGGGGGGCTTAAAGAAGAACATATAAAATACCTAGCCCGCATTTTAAAAGATTTGATACAAAGATATGAAAGTGTGTTTGAGGGAATATCCTATAATGTTTGTTTTTTAGGTCCATCCCAAGAACCCAGTACAGAAAAAGATTTTCATTGGCATATGCAAGTAATTCCACGTTTGGGGAATCTAGGGGGATTCGAACTTAGCACGGGCTCTTATATTAATCCTACTCCCCCCGAAATGGCAGCGGAGACATTAAAAAAGGTAATAATTAAGAAAAGATAAATAATATTTTGGAGGATAATATGCAAAAATCAGGGTTAAATATATTATTTGTTATTTCAGAAGCGGCCCCTTTTGCTGTAACAGGCGGTTTAGGTGATTTTGGAGGTACATTGCCTCTTGAAATTGCTTCTCTAGGATGCGATATTCGTATTGTAATGCCAAAGTATAGAAGTATTAAGAATGAATTTATAAATTCTATGGAATATGTAACAGATTATCCTGTTAATTTGGATTGGCGAAAACAGACAGTTATAGTTAGAAAACTGGATTTGAATTATAAAAATAAAACAGAGGTTCCCAGTTATTTTATCGATAATGCCTATTATTTTGATAGAGAACAGATGTATAGCAACCCTGATGATGCCGAAAGATTTGCTTTTTTTGTAGGGCGGTACTTGAAATGCTCCCAAAGATTGACTTTAAACCGGATATAATTCATTGTAATGACTGGGAGTGTGGTCCTATATGTATTTTATTAAGGGAACAATACAAATCTATGGAGTTTTACAAAGATATAAAAACTGTCTTTACCATACATAATTTGCAATGGCAAGGGAATTTTCCAAGAGACACCTTAAGTATATTAGGTTTGGGGGAAGAATTTTATAATCCTGATAGCTTGGAGTTTTATGGGAGTGTTAATTATATGAAGGCAGGTATTCTATACAGTGACCTATTAACAACTGTTAGCCCAACCTACGCAAAAGAAATACGAACGCCCGAATATGGTCATGGTTTAGATGGAGTCATAAGAAAAAGACAAAAGGATTTGCGCGGTATAATAAATGGGATAAGTTATAGAGTTTATAATCCTGAGACTGATATGGATATATATAAGAGGTACACCCACCATTTTATAGGAGGAAAAAAAGAAAATAAACGAGAATTCCAAAAGGAAATAGGATTAGAAATAAGGGATGACATTCCATTAGTAGGGATGGTTTCACCCCTATCAGACAAAAAAGGCTTCGATTTAATAGAGGAAAGTATAGAGGAAATCATAAAAATGGACCTCCAGCTGGTTATCCTAGGGACTGGGGATCCAATTTATGAAGATTTGCTTCGATCAATTGAAAAAAAGTTTCCATATAAAATGAGAGCAATTATTACTTATAATCTAGAAGTAGCAAAAAAAATATTTGCTTCAACGGATATTTTTTTGATGCCTTCTAAATTTGAGGCTTGTGGTTTAAATCAAATGATTGCCTTAAGATATGGTGCTATACCATTAGTTCGGGAAACGGGGGGATTGATAGATACAGTAGAGCCCTTCAATCATCAATATCTTAAAGGAAATGGATTTGTATTTAAAGAGCATTGTAAAAGGTCAATGATTTTCGCTCTTAACGAGGCCATAGCACTTTATGAAAAGGATAAGGAAACTTGGAACAAATTGGTTGAAAGGGCAATGAATCAAGACTTCTCTTGGACAGCATCTGCTAAAAAGTATGTCGAATTATATAATGAATTAGCTTAAGATATAAGATAATGATATTTTTTATCTAGATGAGTAAAATTTATCTAGATTTTTTTATGACTTGTGTTATGATAATATATATAAAAATCATTATTATGGATGTACATTTATATGTTTATATTCCTAAAATGTTTCTTGTTATTACCACATCCAAACGGTATAAATAAGGAGTGGATTAAGTGATTTCAAATTATAATATAAAAGAAGATGAATTGGTTTTTAGCCTAGATATTGGTACAAGAACAGTAATGGGTATTTTGGGTTTCCAGAAAAACACAGACTTTGTTGTAATTGCTACTGCAACAGTGGAACATGAATCAAGGGCCATGATTGATGGACAGGTTCATGACATATCTAAGGTGGCTAATGCTGTTTTAAAGGTTAAAAATTCCCTAGAAAAGAAGGTAGGAATAGAATTAAAGGAAGTGGCTATTGCTGCTGCGGGAAGGGTTTTAAAGACATATTTAACTAAGGTATGGCAAGACCTAGATGAAGAGAAAGAAATTCAAAAAGATACAATTAAAGGTTTGGAACTCAAAGGAATAGATGATGCACAATTAAAATTAAAAGAAGACTTAAACAATGCCGACATAGAGTACTTCTGTGTGGGTTATTCTGTAGTGAATTATTATCTTAATGATTACATTATTACTAATTTGGAAGGGCATAAAGCAAAAAAAATAGGTGCCGATGTATTAGCCACATTTTTACCCAAAATCGTTGTGGATAGCCTTTATGCAGTTATGGAGAAGGTTGGATTAGAGGTAGCAAATCTAACGCTAGAGCCAATTGCGGCTATAAATGTTGCCATACCTGAAAACCTGAGGTTGTTAAACTTGGCATTGGTGGATATAGGAGCAGGGACATCTGATATTGCCATTACAAGAGAGGGAACAGTGATAGGATACGGCATGATACCTATTGCAGGTGATGAGATAACGGAAAAAATTATACACAAGTACTTAGTTGATTTTCAGACTGCTGAAAAAATAAAATTTCAAACTGAAAATAAAAAAGAAATCTCATTTCTAGATATATTAGGATTGCCTCACACAGTTTCCTGTGATGAAGTATTAGAGATTATTGAACCGGCGGTCAACCGTCTAGCAGAAGAAATCTCTACAAAGATTTATGCAGTTAATGGGAATAAACCTCCTAATGCGGTTTTCTGTGTAGGTGGTGGAAGTCAAACATATGGACTTACAGAGAAAATAGCTGATAATTTGAAAATACCAAGGGAAAGAGTAGCGGTTCGAGGAGGAAAGTCATTAATTAATGTTGTTTATGAATGCGAACCTTTGGAGTATCCCGATGTTATTACTCCCATAGGAATTTGTGTTACATCTATTATACAAAAGGGTTATGATTTCATTGAGGTAAAGGTTAATAAGGAAGTAGTTAAACTTCTTAATACAAAGAAATTAACCCTTATGGATGCAGGTCTGCAAAAAGGTTTTGACCATACCAATCTATTAGGTAGAAAAGGCGATTCAATTATTTTTAGATTAAACAGACAAAGAAAAAAGGTATGGGGTGAGTCGGCTATACCGGCAGAGCTATATATTAATGGAAAAGAGGCTAGTTTAGATACTCTCATTCATTCTGGAGACGATATATTGATACAAGCTGCAGTTAATGGTAATAAGGCCATAGCCTTCATTAAGGATTATATAAGTGAAATCAATCCTAAACAAGTTAAAGTTAATGAAATGGACATGGAGCTTCCGGTTACATGTATTTTAAATGGGCAAGTAGTAGATAAAGATACCCAAATACATAATGATGATGAAGTCGAAATACTCGAAGTAGATACTATTAGAGATTTAGCTAAATATGCGGATATTTCCCTTGAAAATAAAATAATCTTTGCAAATGATGTGGAAGTAGATGCAGCTTATATTATAAAAGACGGTGATAGGATAGAGTTTGAAGTAGAAAAAGAGGACAGAGCATTTTTTCTAGATGCAATAAAAAATGAAAATACAAAGAACACTATTAGAGTTAAGGTTAATAATGAAGATGTAGTCATGAATGGTAATAAAAAGGAATATATTTTTGTAGATGTCTTTAACTTTATTGATTTTGATTTAAAAAATCCCCAAGGAAATGTGGTTTTGAAACTAAACGGAAGAAGAGCAGCATTTACTGATGTTATTAACCAGGGGGATAATATAGACATATATTGGGATAAAACAAATAAGTCGAATAGGATGGAGAACATATGAATAGGTTTGAATTTCTTGAGAAACGATATACTCACATTCATATAGGCTTTTTATTGATTATGTTAATCCATTTAGAATTAAGTAAATGGATAGGTATATCAAAAGATATTGGGATGAACTTCTTTCTCTTAATTGCGGGATTAATAGCTATGATTATAAAGATTTATGTCCTCGAAAAGGATATTTTAAAGAAAAATCATTTATACGTTTTATTTAAGGCAATAGAGCTATTGATCGCCGCTGGATTTGTCTATTATAGTGATAGGGTTTCTGTAATGGGAGTAGTGGTATACCTATTATTTCTTATAGAGATTATTTCTGTTCATGAAGCCCTAAAAAGCATACGATTTAAAGATATACTTTGTTATTTTATACCTTTAATCCTAATGAGCGCCTTTATCCTTAGAAAAGATTTTTTTTCCTACGAAAATATCGTCAAAACTACTTTTATTATAGTAGTTAGTATAGCAATAATTTATAGTATTAAATGGATGCTTGACGGTATCGAAAAAGTAATAAAACAAGATAAAGATTTATTAGAAAGTGTTAGAAATAAGAATGAAGAGTTAATAAAAGTTAAAGAACATTTAGAAATTGCTAATAAAGAATTAGAAAAACAAAAAGAAGAGATGAAAATAACCAGCGATAATTTTAGGAATAGTGTGGCTGAGTTATTTATCCTAAGAGAAACAAGTACATATATTGGTTCAATTCTCGAAATACGGCAGCTTTTAGAGGTAGTCTGTGACATGATATTGGGCATTATGGGGGTGGATACCTGTTCCATTATTGTTTATGATGAAAAAGATGATACTTTAGATTTTCATATAAAGAGTATATATAACAAAGAAATTATAGAAAAGTTCAAAGAAAATGTGTGGAGCAGTTCCCTCCAAAAGAGGATAAAAGATAAGAAAATTCTAATTGACAATCATTCAAAGACAAAGAAATATGGATTTTTAGAAGGAAGAGAAGTAGGCTCCTTCGTAGCAGTTCCCCTATATAAGGGTAATAAATCCTATGGCCTTATTTTAGCAGAACATAGTTTGGACAATTATTTTTCGACTAGTAGCACTGATCTTTTTAAAGCCGTATCCATGCAAGTTGCAATAGCTATTGAAAATGCGAAGCTATATGAACAAATGGAGGATATGGCTGTAAAAGATGGGCTTACAAAAATTTATAATAGAATGTATTTACAAAATATCATGCCCCAATTATTAGATGATGCAAAAAACAAAAAACAATCTATAGCAGTATCAATATTCGATATTGACCATTTTAAAAGATTTAATGATACCTACGGTCATATTTTTGGAGATGAAGTCATAAAGTTGGTTGCTAAGCTGGGGCAAAACAAGGTAAATATATATGGAGGTATTATCGCTAGGTATGGTGGAGAAGAATTTATTATGATTTTCCCTAATATAAGTCTAAAAAAGGCAGCAACTATCATAGAGGAATTACGAAGGGAAATAGAAGAATTTGAACTGAAAAAAGGGAACAAAAAAGCAAAAATTACGGCAAGCTTTGGTGTTAGCGGATACCCTGAAATAGCTTCTAGTGTTGGGGAACTTATAAGGACTGCAGATGATGCAATGTATCTATCTAAGAATAATGGCAGAAATTGTGTAACAGTAGCAACAACTGGTATGAATGATGAATAATAGAGAATAAAAGAGCAAAGGAGAAGTATAATGTCGAAAGAATTTATGCCCACAGAAGATGGTTTTTATGGAGAATTTGGGGGGAGATTTGTACCAAAAGAACTAGAAAAGGTTCTTGATGAAGTAACCAATGCATTTATGGAATATAAGGATAATCCTGAGTTTGTTAAAGAACTGGATTACTATTTTTCAGAATATATTGGAAGACCTAATCCTCTTTATTATTGTGAAAAACTCACTAAAAAAATGGGTGGGGCAAAGATTTATTTAAAAAGAGAAGATTTAAATCATACGGGGGCCCATAAAATCAACAATGCCATAGGTCAAGTTTTACTTGCAAAAAGGTTGGGCAAAAAAAGGATCATTGCAGAAACAGGGGCAGGACAGCATGGGGTAGCTACAGCAACAGCCTGTGCCTTGTTTGACATGGAATGCATTATCTATATGGGGGAGATTGACATAAAACGTCAGGCTCTTAATGTATTTCGAATGGAACTTTTAGGGGCAAAGGTAGAGTCCGTAACTAAGGGGACAAAAACTCTAAAAGATGCTGTAGATGTAGCTTTAGAGGATTTAGTTAAGAATCATGAAAACACCTATTATATGCTAGGTTCGGCAGTAGGTCCACATCCGTATCCACTAATGGTTAGGCATTTTCAAAGTATAATCGGTAGGGAAGCGAGGAATCAGATTTTAAACATTGAAAACAGACTTCCTGATTATGTTGTTGCTTGTGTAGGGGGAGGAAGTAATGCTATCGGCTTATTTACACCCTTCTACAATGATGAAAATGTAAAAATTATAGGGGTTGAGCCTGCCGGAAAAGGAATTGAAACGGGAATGCATGCGGCTTCGATATCTGTTGGAAAACCTGGAATTATCCATGGCTTTAAATGTTATACCTTAAGTGACGAAAATGGAGAACCTCTCCCCGTACACTCTGTAGCTGCAGGGTTGGATTATCCAGGGGTAGGACCTGAACATAGTTTTTATAAGGCCAGTGGCCGTGGGGAATATGTGTACATTACCGATAAAGAAGCCCTAGATGCCTTTGTAGAACTATCTAGAGTAGAGGGAATTATTCCAGCTATAGAAAGTTCCCATGCCGTGGCATATGCAATGAAACTTGCAAAACAGACCAATCCTGGGGAAATCATGATTGTTAATTTATCAGGTAGGGGAGACAAGGACGTTCAACAGGTAGCAGAAATGGTTGAGGGCGGAGAATACACCATAAAATAATTGTTTATTAAGACAATGCAAGTTAATAAATTCTAAAAAAGAGGCTAAAATATAAAGGTAGCCTTTTTTTAATGGATTAATTTGATAATATTTTAAAGGTGGTGCAAATTATAGACATTATCGATACAATTGCCCTATTTGGCATTGATGGTGTTGGAAGAAGAACTATATACAAAATATCAAAGCAACATCCAAAGGATAAATTAAATCCCAGGTGTATACAAGATATATTATCAGAAAGGTCCATATTCCCATCCCTTAAAGAAATTAGTAAAGCTTATGAATATGCCGAGCAAATCATAGAGAGTACTATAAAAAGAAATATACATATACTAACCATCCAAGATGATAGATTTCCATCAGCCCTTAAGGTGATTCCTAACCCACCTATTCTATTATTTATTCGCGGGGATTATAAATTTATTAATAAAGAAAAATCCTGTATTGCAGTAATAGGAACAAGACAGCCTACATCCTATGGCAGGGATATCTCTAAAATGATTGGAGAATATTTGGCTCAAAAGAAGATGGCTGTAGTTAGCGGTTTAGCAGTAGGATGTGATACAAAAGCCCATATAGGATGTTTGCAGGGAAAGGGAAAGACTGCTGCAGTACTTGCCCATGGCCTTGATATGATATACCCTTATGAAAATAAGAGGCTATCAGAGGAAATAATAAGCTCAGGTGGATGTATAATAAGCGAATACCTCCCCAAACAAATACCCCAACCCTATACCTTTATTGAAAGAAATAGAATACAAACTGGTCTAAGCCAAGGGTTAATAGTCATTGAGACTGAAAAAACAGGGGGAACCATGCATACAGTTCAATTTGCCTTAAAACAAAACAAGAAAATAGGATGTATAAAATATCCTGATTCATTTAAAAAGTATAAAAAACTAGGCGGAAATGAAAAAATATTAAAGGATACATACACTATCCCTATTAAAAATTACAGGGATATCGATTACTTTATAAATGCCTAGAATATCTTAATTGAATCCACTTTTTATTTTTAGATTTTTAAAGATTATAAACCTTGTCAAATATAGAATTGAAGATTTAGAAATATATATTTAAAAAATAGAATTAAGGAATGAAGAATATGTCATCAAATAGGAGGCGCTCCCATATTCATTTTGTTAAACAATACAAAAATCAAACACAAGAATATACGGGGACAAGAATTGTAATTTTTATAAAAGAAAAAGGTATAAAAAATATAATTGATCTTGATAAATTTCATATTCATAGATATAAAAGACCAAAGGATAAAAGGTATACTGTATCTAGGTGGAAACATATTCATTGTGATATACCGGAGGTCATAAAAAAGCAGATGATAAATGAAAGTGAATGCAAAAAATATAAAATGATACATATTTTATATGAATCTCCTAGCAGACATTTAGAAGATTACATAGAAGAAACATTGATAGAACAAAACATTGTTCTTTCGAAAGAAATAAAAAATATGAAGTATTGATTACATCGGATGAAATGTGCTAAACTATGAAGAAGTGTAAAAAAGATATAAAAACTCATTTTTATGTATGGAGGTATAAAATGAAAGGGATTATTACAGTAATTGGCAAGGATAGGGTAGGAATTATCGCAAAAGTATGTACCCTTCTTTCAGAAAAAAATATCAACATTTTAGATATATCTCAAACTATCGTTCAAGATTTTTTTAATATGATGATGATTGTGGATTTATCTAATTCTGTAGAGGGTTTTGGCAAATGTGAAGATGATTTAAAAGATTTAGGAGATGCAATTGGTGTTGTGATTAAACTTCAAAGGGAAGAAATTTTTAATAGCATGCATAGAATCTAGGATGACTTTTAAAAAGTTTACAAAACGTGATTTTTGGCTCTGTTAACTTAGTATGAAAGAAATGAGATCTGAAAGGCCTCTGGTAGGTTTAAAAAAGGAAAAAAACCTACAAATGGAAACGACTATGTGTAAGATAACACGAAAAAAAGATACGTGCAAG
>JAAYQR010000020.1 GCA_012519205.1 Candidatus Epulonipiscium sp.
CAGGTCTACAATCTGCTGCTTGAATTCTGGTGTATAGGATTTTTGCTTTTTTGCCATGATTGAACACTCCTTTGTTATATTATAGAATGTTCAACTTTCCGTGTCCATAGTTATATACTAACACCAAGATTTACCTGATGTTTATGCAGCAGAAAATGCTTTTGTAAAACGTTTTGTAAATATGCCTGGTGGATACATGTCCTTATCTAGTTTCGATGGAGTTAACGATGTTGTATCTAATGTAGTACCTTTTGTAGCAGGAATCGGTACAAATAATGACGGAGAATTAGTAGCTTTATCTCACCAAGCAGCAGCAGGTGCTATTGCTTATAAAAGAGAAATGGCTAAGCAATACCTTGGAACCGATGATCCTGCAGAAGTAGGAGAAATGTTAAAACCTGAAAACATGCTTGAAACAGGACGTAAACTTAAAGATGCAAGTGGTGGAAAAGCTAAACTTTGGGTTGGTACTGAAGAATTATTTAAAATCTACGTTGGTTCTCGTCAAAAAGGATGGGTTGAAAACGGAAAGTTCGTTATAGACGAAAGAATTTATGAATTCCTTGATATAGCTGAAGTATTACGTAAAGAAAATCTTGAAGGTGGACTTCCACAATGGCAAGAGGCTTGGGCAAACTCTATTCAAGATGACATACATATGTGCTACGCAGTTCCAACTTGGGGAATACAATGGATTATTGACTGCCGTGAATCCGACGATATCATGGTTATGACAAGCGATGATCATCCAGAAAGCGGAACCGGCGGAAGATGGGCAATAACAACACCTATCCCATATTATGAAGGTGGAACATGGTTTGGTATTTCTCAAAATGCTAAGAACCCAGAATTAGCTTGGGAATTCATCAAATTTATTACTGGTAACGAAGATTACTTAGCAGAACTTGCAGAAGCAGGGGACTTTGTAAGTAATACAAAGATGATTGATAAATTTAAGGCAGATAACGGCTTTATTAATAAAGTTGTAAACCAAAACATTTACCAAGTTTATGGTGATGTTGCAGATAAGATTGATGGTAGTATCATTACTCAATATGACGATACCATAAAAACAGCATTTTTAAACTGCATGAATTCATATCTTGCAGGAGAAATCAGCAAGGATGAAATGTTTGTACAATTTAAAGAAACATTACAATCTCAATTGCAAGGGGAAGATATTGCTTTTGAATAATATATCTAAGTTGTAATTCTTTAAGATTATCTATGCCTTATTAGATTTGTCTAATAAGGCATAGATTCTAAGGAGGATAATTGATGCGCTCGAATAAAAGTTCTACTATCAGCAGGAGAAAGTATTATGGTATTATGTTTATTTTGCCTTTCTTCATCCTTTTAAGTATATTTATCATTTATCCCATAGGATATTCAGTTTTTTTGAGTTTTCATAAATGGGATGGAAGTATTGTAGCGCCTGAATTTATAGGAATGAAAAACTATATTTTCTTATTTAAAGATAAATTATTTATAAAAAGTATCATCAATACTTGGGTTATCTGGGGAATTAGTTTTATTCCGCAACTGGTTTTATCCCTTGGTTTAGCTGCTATTTTATCTAATACAAATATAAAAGGAAAAGGATTCTTTAGATGGATTTATTTTTTACCAGTATTAGTTACAATGGCTTCAGTAGGTAATTTAGTATTTTTTATCATGGATTGGAAAACAGGGATACTCAACCAGATGCTAATGAGTATAGGAATTATTCAAGAACAAATTCAGTGGCTTGAAAAAATAACAATTGCTAGACTTACAATCTCCATAACATTGTGTTGGATGTGGTTTGGTTATACTATGGTTATATTTATGGCAGGAATTAAAGCAATACCCATTGAATATTATGAAGCAGGAGTAGTGGATGGAACTAATAAGTGGCAAGCATTTCAATACATCACACTTCCTTGCTTAAAACCTACAATAACTTACAATATAGTAACATCAATTATTGGTGGATTAACAATGTATGACGTTGCAGCAGTAGTCTCTCCAGCAGGGGCACCTCAGTCATCTACATTAACTATGGTTATGCATTTGTATAATTTAGGATTTAGAAATTACAATGTAGGTTATGCAGCAACAATTGCTATGGGGTTATTTATAATGGTTATGTTATTTGTTTCTGTCGCATATAACATGTTAATGAAAAACACACAACAAGGATAGAAAAAGGTGATTATAATGTCGGATAATAATGTTAGATTAACTAGGGAAATAGTTTTACCGGAAAGTAATTTAGGAAAGAAAAAAATAAGTGTTGGCAGGGTTTTCTTATATATTGGCTTAATCATCCTAGCGGTAATTACTTTTTTTCCATTCTATATAATGATCATTAATGCATCCCATACAAGTTTAGAGATAAGTACAAAACTTAACTTATTACCTGGTAATGCATTTATTTCGAATATTTTAAGAGCACAAAGGGGACAAAATGTTATAAACGGGTTTAAAAACAGTTTAATCGTAGCAGTATCCACTACAATCATTGGGGGATATATAGGTGCATTGACAGCATATGGATTTTCAAAATATCATTTTCCAGGGAATAAAGTATTATTTTGGGTAGTAATTGGTTCTATGATGTTTCCTGCTCAACTAGGCCTTATTGGATATTATCAAGTTTGTAATTCTCTAGGGTTAATAAATAATCATTTAGCTTTGATTTTACCCAATTCAGCTATGGCGAACCTGGTGTTTTTTGTAAAAATGTATATGGACTCGGCAATACCTGATTCAATAATCGAATCAGCAAAAATCGATGGCTGTAGTGAATTCCATATTTTTAACAGAATCGTATTGCCTATATCTATACCTTCGATAGCCGCAATGTGTATTCTAAACTTTATATCAGTTTGGAATAACCTAATACAGGCGTCTGTGGTATTTACGGAAAAGGAAATGTATACTATACCTATTATTATGCAAAATGTTCGAGGGTTTTATAGAAATGATTTAGGAGCAGTATACGGAGTAATTGCCCTTTCGATTATTCCGATAATGATAGTTTTTGCAATAGGCTCTAAATATATTATAGGCGGAATGGTAGCAGGATCGGTTAAAGAATAAAAAACTTTTATAATAGGAAGATAACAGTGCTTAAATTAAATAGAAAACCCATTATTATTAAATCAGCGGCGGCATATTATTTATAAAATGTCTCCGCTGATATTGTTTTTTTAAATTTTACTTGTATTCTAATATATATAAGTTAAAATATAGATGAGTTTGTAAAAAAGGAGAATGCCTATGGATACTATAAAAGACCATAAATGCCCCAGTTGTGGGGCGGGATTAGAATTTAACCCTATTACTCAGAATTGGAAATGTAGCTATTGTCTCACAGAATTTAACAAAGGAGAGTTAAATACTACTTTACCAAAAGAGGAAACCTTAAATGAGGATATGGAAGAGTTAGATTCTTACCGTTGTCCTAGCTGTGGCGCCGAGTTAATTGCAGATAGTACTACATCGGCTACATTTTGCCTATATTGTAGGAATCACAATATCATAAAGTCAAGAATTTCAGGGAAGTTTAAGCCGAAAAGTGTGCTTCCCTTTAGATTGACCAAGGAACAAGCGGCAGACATATACAAGAAATGGATAAAAAAACGCATACTTGCTCCTAAGGAGTTTAAGAAAAAAGAAGAGATAGAAAAGATAACGGGAATATATGCCCCCTTCTGGTTATTTGACTGTAAAACCCATGGGATGATTGAAGGTGAAGGGACTAGGGTAAGTTCCTGGAGCGATGGAAAGTATAGGTATACACAAACAAAATATTATAGGGTTGTTCGAGAAGGAAGGGCGGGCTATAGTAGGGTTCCTGTTGATGGTTCCAAAAAGTTAGATGATAAATTTATGCATCTGATTGAGCCCTATAATTATGGTGGTCTACTTGACTTTTCCATGAAATACATGTCCGGATTTATGGCTGAGAAATATGATGTTGATTCCCCTGAAGCAGAATTAACTATGAAAAAGAGAGTGGAAAGATATTTTGAAGACAGATTAAGAGGAACAGTAAATGGCTATTCTTCCTTTACAGTTCAGAATAAAAGCGTAAGTATATCAAACACTTCTCATGAGTATGCAATGCTACCTATTTATTTACTTAATAACAGATATAAAGATAAGGACCATATGTTTATAATTAATGGTCAGACAGGTAAGGTCGTGGGGGAAACTCCTGTAAGTTTATTAGGGCAAATCGGCTTTGCTGGGGCTGTTTTTATCCTGACTTTAATAATTACCATTTTTGGGGGTGCCTTATTTGTTTAGAAAAATAGGAATCTTATTATTTGTTTTTTCGATTATTATTACTATGGGAAACGTTCAGGTAAAAGCAGATATAACCAGTAATGTGATTGATTTTTTAGATTATCTTAATCAGGAAGAGATAAAGGACTTGCAACAATCCATTGATGATGTTGCTAAGGAATACGAGCTAGATACTGTCATTGTCATTACCGATGATACAAAAGGAAAAACATCACAAGCCTTTGCAGATGATTATTATGATAATAATGATTATGGAATTGGCAGTGATTATTCAGGCTTACTCTTGTTAGTTAATATGGGAGAAAGAAAAATGCACATATCTACTACAGGTAAAGCTATCGACATTTTTACCGATGGCAGAATCCAAGATATGATAAATAATATAACTCCTCTTCTTTCTGAGGGAAAATACTACAAAGCCGCTCAAGCATTTGTCAGCGATATTAGATACTACGCAAAAGAGGGTATTCCTATAGGACAATACCAAGAATCTGTTGAAAATAAAAGCATCCCCTATTTGTATAGGGTAAAAAGACTTCTTACATTGCCAGTAACCTATGCAATTGCCGTAGTTATTTCACTTATTGCTACGATCGTTGTTTCATTTTCTAGTAAAGGTAAGACCACAATCAACCATCAGACCTATGAGGGGAAAAATTCCTTCGCCCTTTCCAATAGCGGGGATTATTATATAAGACAATTTACCACAAAAACACGGATTGAAAGTAGTTCAGGCAATAAAAGTAGCGTTCATAGCGGAAGTAGTGGAAGAAGTCATGGCGGTGGGGGAGGAAGGTTCTAGAATTTTTGGAGGATAAGATGGTAAATAAAAACAATTTATATAGAAGATATTCAGATTATTTAAAGGAAAGGTATGGCGAGAAGGTTTATAAACTTCCTATAAACTTACCAATAACATGTCCCAATAGGGAAGGTGTAGCAGGTTGTGGAGGATGTACTTTTTGTGGTGAAAAAGGAGCAGGATTTGAAAATCTATCAAACCAAATATCAGTTCGAGACCAGATTTCAAAAAACAAAGAGTATATTGGCAAAAAATATAATGCAAATAAGTTTATTGTTTATTTTCAAAACTTTAGCAATACCTATATGCCCCTAGAAGATTTCGAAACTGTCATAGAAGAAGCAATAATCAAAGATGTGGTACAGATTGCAATTTCGACAAGACCTGATTGCATAAGGGATGAATATCTAGAATTTCTAAAGCAAATGCAAGATGAAAAGGGCATTGATATCGCAATTGAATTAGGCCTTCAGACTACTAATTATCATTCCCTATATAAAATTAATAGGGGCCATACATTAGGGGAATTTATTGATGCAGTCCTTAGGATTAAAAAATATGGATTTGAAATTTGCACTCATTTGATACTAAACCTACCCTGGGATAACGATAGGGATGTGGTAGAAAGTGCCAAAGTCCTTTCTGCTCTATCCATAGAACAAGTAAAACTTCATTCTTTATATATTATAGAAAATACCAAGATGGGCAGACAGTTTAAAAACAAAGAATTTGATATGATATCTGTTCAAGAATATAAGAAAAGAGTTATAAACTTTTTAGAGCATCTCGATTCTAACATTGTAGTTCAAAGGCTTATAGGAAGGGCTCCAAAGGAGAATACCTTGTTCGTAAACTGGAATATGAGCTGGTGGAAAATTAGAGACGAGATTGAAGAAGAAATGATAAAAAGAGGAAAGTATCAAGGACGATTATGTAACTATTTAAATGGTAGAGCCGTGAAACATTTTTTCAACGATAAAGAATAAAACCTTAGGCTTTAATAAGAAATCCATAAGAATTCATGAATACAGATTACCCCAGCATATAATAAGACAGAGCCATTGCTCTGTCTTATTTCAAGTGGATTGGGGGGTAAATAAGATTAAGAAGAGAAGAAAACATAAAAAAAGAAGAAAGCAAAATATTAGGTATTTAATAATTTTGGGCACAGTTTTACTATTATTACTACTTTTAAAAAAATGTACGGAAAAAAGCAAAGATGTTCTACCAACTTTAGTAGAGGGGGCTTCTGCATTTGATATTTCGGGAGATATCCTATATCAGCTTAAACAGATTTCAAGTCAGATAGATAAAGATTATATTGAAATCATCACTTTATATTCCTTAAAGAATAATTTTACTGTATCTAAGGATAATTCTATCACTGAGAAGGAATTATATAAATTTTGCATAGAAGAAACAAAAAATATCGGTAAAAAATATAAAAAGAAAGATATGAAAAGATTATATCTAATGTATAAACAAATGCTAAAGGATATAGGAGTGTTTCCTATACCCAATGAAGCCCAATATATATATGCTGATTCTTGGGAAGCAAACAGAGATTATAAGGGCCCTAGGAAGCATTTGGGGACTGATGTTATTGATATTAATAACAGTAGAGGAAATATCCCGATTGTAAGCATGACGGATGGAGTTGTAGAAAGAATGGGATGGAACGAAAAAGGGGGATGGAGGGTAGGAATTCGTGCTCCTAGTGGTGCTTACTTTTACTATGCTCACCTGGATTCCTTCTCCCATGCGATAAAGGAAGGAATGGAAATAAAGGCGGGGCAGTGCATAGGATATATGGGAGATTCAGGATATGGGAAAGAACCAGGAACGGTAGGAAACTTTCCAGTGCATCTTCATTTGGGTATAATGCTTGATATTTCTTTTGTTAAGGGAGAAGTATGGGTCAACCCCTATAATATTTTGGGTCTTGCGGAATATAATAAGGTCAATTGGAACCCTCAGGATGAAGAATCATAAGGTTTTCATCTGTAAAGAAGGCCCCTATTTTATAACTACAAACTCTTACAAAAAAATAAAAAAAGTTAATGTAGCTGATGATATAAGTTTTGAATTAAAAAGTATAGATGTAACTTTTTTAGTAATTGGATTAGTAAATATTATAACTTCAATAATCCGATTTTTATTTGCGAATCTTATATTTGATAGAGTTAAAATTGAGATAATGATTAAGGAAAGAGGGAGACTATGGCAATGTATGCGATAGGTGATTTGCACCTAAGTGGTTCTGTTGATAAGCCCATGGATAAGTTCGGAGAAAATTGGGAAAATCATTCGACGAAAATCAAAAAAAACTGGTCAAATATCGTTAAAACAATGGATACAGTTTTAATTCCTGGGGATATTTCTTGGGCAATGACATTAGAAGGAGCTAGAATTGATCTCGAATGGATTCATGACTTGCCCGGGAAAAAGGTATTTATTAAAGGCAACCATGATTATTGGTGGCATTCTATAACTAAGTTAAATACCCTATACGAGGATATGTTCTTTATTCAGAATAACTTTGTTGAAGTAGAAGGGTTTATTGTCTGTGGAAGTAGGGGCTGGACATGTCCTAATGATACCAGTTTTACCACCCATGATAAAAAGATATATGAAAGAGAAGTAAAGAGGTTAAGGCTTTCCCTGGAAGGAGCAACCAAATCAAATAAAAAAATAATAACAATGATGCATTATCCCCCTACTAATGAAAACTTAGAACCTTCGGACTTTACTCAGTTGTTTGAAGAGTATAAGGTAGAAAAGGTGATATATGGTCATCTTCATGGTCAGAGTTCCTTTGATACCGGATTAAAAGGAAGGAAGAATGGCGTTGAATATATATTAGTATCTAGTGATTATATTGACTTTAGACCTGTAAAAATTGGATAGAATTAAATAAAGTGCGTCCTAGGCGCACTTTATTTAAAGTTAATCATATTCTTCCACAGATTTTAAAATCATTTCCTTTAAATCGTCTTCATCATAATCCTTAGGATCAGTTTCTAGGACTAATTCTTCGAACTCATCTATTTCAGGGTTATAGGTAGCCTGGAAAGTAGTTATTAATTCTTCTTCGAAAGTTATTTCACCTTCGATGACCCAAGTTTCTTCTGATTTATCCACAGTGATAATATTGATTTCAGTTATAGTCATTACAGTAGCCATTTGATGTCTCCTTTACTTTGAAGATTAATTGCTTATATACAATGTTTTATGTAGTTTTTTTGAAAAAATACCTGGTATGTTTTTAAAAAAATCTGATTTTTAATAAATAATATTGTATTAATGGGAAAATTAATATAAAATAAAGATATTGGTGGAAATTTATAGGATTACATTATTATCATATTTATAATAAAGGGGTGTGAAAACGTTGGAAACCAATGAAAAAAGAAGGTTTTTGCGTTTTGTTAATGAAGAGGAAATCAAAATTAAAATAGGAGATGATACTTTTTCATATCCAATGCAAGACCTTTCAGCGGGGGGATTTAGAATCGATTATGTTAAGGGTTTTGAAATAGAACAAATCGTAGATGTAGTCATTGAATTTGCTTGCGGAAAATTCGTAACTAAGACAAAGGTTAAATGGCAGGATGAAAAAAGTGGTATAGGTTTTGAATTCATAGATACTGAATTATTTTCTTGATGATTTTAAGCGTGCCCTTTGTGCACGCTTTTCTTATGATTATCTTAAATATGAATATATAGAGCAAGACTTGAGAAACTATTTATAATAATTTTTATTATAAGAGGGAGAAATAGAATATGAATCTGCCAAAAAAGTTTGGGGAAAAAATGAAAGCACTCCTTAAAGATGAATTCGATGAATATATCCAGTCATTTAGTGATGAAAGATATTATGGGCTTAGGGTAAATACATTAAAAATAATACCGGGAGATCTTGTTCATCAGGTGGATTTCAAATTAACTCCTGTTCCATGGTGCAATGAAGGATTTTACTATTTAGAAACAGATAAGCCTGCAAAGCATCCATACTATCATGCGGGGCTGTATTATATCCAAGAGCCCAGTGCTATGGCGCCAGGGGAAGTCTTATATATTAATCCCGGAGATAAGGTATTGGATTTATGTGCAGCCCCAGGGGGAAAGAGTACCCATATCGCAGCTAAATTAGGGGGAGAGGGGGTATTGTTTTCTAATGATGTCAGCGCAGGCAGGGTTAAGGCATTGGTCAAAAACATCGAATTATTTGGAATAAAGAATGTAATAATAACTAATGAAACACCAGAAAGGCTATCGCAGAAGCTTATAGGATATTTTGATAAAATACTAATTGATGCCCCTTGTTCAGGAGAGGGTATGTTTAGGAAGGAACCTGAAGCGGTGAAAAGCTGGGAAACCCATGGAATTGAGTTTTGTTGCGGTATCCAAAGAAGTATTCTACCTCATGCTGCGAAAATGCTAAAGCCAGGGGGATATATGCTATATTCTACCTGTACATTTTCTCCGGAGGAAAATGAGGGCACTATAGAAGAGTTTCTAAAGACTCATGAAGAATTTGAGATAATACCCATACCCCACAAAAACGGATTTGATAGGGGAAGACCGGAGTGGATAGGAGCAAGACATGCCCTAGAAGACGCTGCTAGGTTATGGCCTCATAAATTAAAGGGAGAAGGACATTTTTTAGTACTGCTTCGTAAAAGAGAAAGCCTTCTTCAAGGAGGAACCTCTATACCTAAGAGGACAGTACCTAAGAAAGAATTATATAGTTTTTATGACTTTATAAATGAGAATATAAATGTTAAACTAGAGGGAGAGTTTGAAATTCATGGGGATGGACTTTATATGCTCCCAAACCATGTACCAGATCTTAAAGGGCTAAGAGTTGTAAGGTCAGGCTGGTTAATTGGAAACCTTAAAAAAGGTCGTTTTGAACCTTCACAAGCCATGGCAATGGGGCTTATAAAAGAGCAGGTGAAAAATGTAATCAACTTAACCCTAAAGGATTCAAATGTAATTCGTTATCTAAAAGGTGAAACTCTTCAAGTAGAAGGAAAAGATGGGTGGAATTTAGTCTGCGTTGATGGATATCCTTTGGGCTGGGGTAAAATTAAAGATAATAAATTAAAAAACAAGTATTCCCCAGGATGGAGATGGAATTAGTAGGATAAAGATATAGAATATATAAGTATTAAGATATAAAAAAGTATTATAAAGTTAGTAAAATTCATGTATAATGAAAAATAGATTAGGGGGCTTACAAATGTCAATTTTAAAAAGGATTTCAAATCTTACAAATTCAAGCGAAAACAAAGAAAAAAAAGTTAATAAAGAAGTTCAAAAACTTATTCATTCTATAGAAGAAGATTTAGCGAATATCAAAATTAAAAGTTCAAAAACTGAAGTAGAAAGGAATAGGTTAAAAAGAGAATTAGACGAATGTACAAATGAAAAACGAAAAATGGAAACATACATAGAAAAGACAAGGCAATCAGGAAACGAAAGTGAGGCATTAATATATATTACTAAAAAGGAAGATTTAGAGGAGAAAGAAAAGGCACTAAAGACTACTTATGAAAGAATGGCAAGCAATCAATTAAAAATGAATCAATCTCAGGAAGTTCTGACTTCTAAAGTAGAAGATTTAAGGGAAAGAAAAACATCTATAGATATAAAAATAGAAAAAGCTAAATTACAGGAAAAGCTAAATGATATAAATTCAGGTACTTTTACAGATATGGAAAAAGATGCCACTCGTATACTTGATGAAGCAGAAGCTATGGCAGAACTTAATGAAATAGAAAGAGGCAATTTTTAAATAGTTACTTTAAAGTTCTAATAAAAATCTATAAAATATAGGGGGTTAAGTTATGGCGCTATTTGGGAAACAGTTGTTAAATGTAATCGAGTGGAATGAAACTAGAGATGATGTTTTATTTTGGAAATGGAACAATAATGAAATTAAAAAAGGAAGTAGACTTATTATAAAACCGGGTCAAGATGCCATATTCTTATGCAATGGTAAAATTGAAGGTATATTCAAAGATGAGGGGAATTATGAAATTGAAACACAGATTATACCCTTTTTAAGTACCTTAAGAGGTTTTAAGTTTGGGTTTAACAGTGGTCTAAGAGCAGAGGTAATATTTGTAAATACTAAAGAGTTCTTAGTTCGTTGGGGAACCAAAAATCCAGTTAATATTCCTGCTCCTAATATGCCGGGAGGAATTCCTATCAGGAGCTTTGGAACCTTTAGTGTTAAGGTAGATGACTATATAATGTTTATCGATAAAATAGCAGGAATCAAACAAAGTTTTACTATAGACGATATAAAGGAGCGTACCCTAACTCTTTTAGATCAACTACTTATGAAGTGGATTGTAAAAGAAGGTAAAAATATGTTTAACCTTCAAGCCAATGCCTACGACATTGCAAAAGGTATCAAATCAGATTTGGATATGGAAATGGTTAAAATAGGACTAACAATTACGGATTTAGCTATTTCTAGTTTTAACTATCCCGAAAAAATTCAAAAAATGATAGAAAAAAATGCTTCCTATGAAATGGTTGGAGATTTAGGTAAATATCAACATATAGGAATGGTCGATTCCCTAGAAAAAAATCCTGGAGGTGGCATAGGAAGTACTCTTCAAGTCGGAGCGGGCCTAAGTATGGGAATGGAAATGGCTAAACAAATGGCAAAAACCCACGCCACAACAAATACTACTCCTACTGAGAAAGGTCCGGTTTGTAAGAAGTGTTATGAACCCCTAACCCCTAATATGAAATTTTGTGCCAGCTGTGGCGAAAAAGTAGAAGAAGCCGTATCAACGACTCCTAAGTTCTGCTCGGGATGTGGGGCCAAAGTGGAAGGTGGGTCAAAGTTTTGTAGTGAATGTGGAAATAAGTTATAAAAAGATTGACGCATGGTATGCGTCCCTTACAGTATAGAAATTTTTGCAGATAACATATTGAAACCGCTCTCGAAACATGGTACCATGTAAAAGAATATAAGAAGTGGTGAAATAATGATTACAATTTATGATGTAGCTAAAGAAGCAGGGGTATCTAGAAGCACCGTTTCTAGGGTCCTTAATAGTAGAAAAGAAGTAAAAGAAGAAACAAGAATAAAGGTAATGAATACAATCGAAAAATTAAATTACAACCCTAATTCTGCTGCTAGAGCATTGGCTATGCAAGCCAATAATGCTATAGGGGTTGTTGCTGCAGGTTTAACTGATAATTTTTATGCTCCTATCATTGATGCAATATATACATGTTCCGATAAAATGGGGTATGGGAGTCTATTTTGTAAACATAACTCTAAGAACACAGTTAAGGTAAACTATTTAAGTATCCTTTTTGGAAAAGTGGATGGTATTATTTTTATAGGGGAAAAGACAGTAGAAAGAAGTAATCTTATTCGTTTTATTGATGGGGGATATCCTGTTGTATCCATATTTAATAAGCATAATACAAATATCCCGGGGGTAGTTAATGTAAATATTGATAATTTTCAAGGAGGATATAGCGCCACTAGACATCTTATACAGCTGGGACATAAAAAAATTGCACATATTATAGGAGATAGGAAATCCTTTGAAGCCCTAGATAGATTTGAAGGATACAAACAAGCCCTAAGTGACTATGGGTTAGATATAGACCATAATCTTATCAAACAGGGAAGCTTTTCTTTTAGAGATGGTTATCATTGTGGAAAAGAACTTTTAGCTTCTGCTAGTCCTATGACAGCAATATTTTGTGCCAGTGATAATATCGCAGCAGGATTTATGCATGCAGCTTTAGAAAAAGACATATCCATACCTAAAGATATTTCCGTTGTAGGATTTGATGATATCAATCAAAGTGGCTTGTTTTTAAAGGATATGCCAGCTATTACTACTATCAGGCAGCCCCGTAATCAAATGGCAGAATATGCAGTTGCCGCACTTATTAATCAAATCAATAAAAACAAAGTAGAAGAAAATAAAATTTTTCAAACAGAATTAATAATTCGCGATTCTACACGCTACCTATAATTTTTTAGGATATATGGGAGCGCTCACATACAGAAGGAGGAGATTATTATGAAGGAATTGAAACATATTTTCCCTAAAGATTTTTTATGGGGGGTTGCCACTGCATCTTATCAGATAGAAGGGGCCTACAAGGAGGGTGGTAAAGGTGAATCAATATGGGATAGATTTAGCCATATACACGATAATATATTTGATGATCATAATGGGGATATTGCTTGTGACCACTATCATTTATATGAAGAAGATGTAAAACTTTTAAAAGAAATGGGGGTGCAGACTTATCGTTTCTCAATTTCGTGGCCTAGGATTTTTCCTGAGGGGAGGGGAAACCCAAACGAAAAAGGGGTTGAATTTTATAGAAATTTAATAAGTTTGTTGAATAAATATGGGATAAAACCGGCAGTAACCTTATATCATTGGGATTTACCACAAAAACTTCAAGATATCGGGGGATGGGCCAACAGAGAAGTAGTAAACTATTATGTGGAATATGCTTCTTATATATTTGAAGAATTTGGTCAAAGTGTTCCCATATGGATTACCCATAATGAACCCTGGGTTGTATCTTTTTTAGGTTATGGGTTTGGCGTACATGCTCCGGGAATAAAAGATATTTCCACTGCTTTATTGGTCTCACATCATTTGATGCTTTCCCATGGAAGGACTGTAAAATTATATAGAAAGATGGGTCTAAAAGGTCAAATAGGTATTACCCTTAATTTATCTACAGAGTATTCTAACTCTAATGACGAAAATGATATCGAAGCTGCTAGAAATCAAGATGGATTTGCCAACAGATGGTTTTTAGACCCCCTTTTAAAGGGAAATTACCCCAAAGATATACTTGAACTTTTTGTTTCTAATAACTTGGTATTACCACAGATTACCCAAGAAGACCTCGAAGAAATTTATCAACCTATAGATTTTTTAGGAGTAAATTACTATTCTGCCCATGTTAATAAGTTTGATGCTAATAATAATTTATTGAAAGCAGAAAGAGTTTCCACCGGTAGGGATAAAACGGAAATGGGGTGGGAAATATATCCAGAAGGCCTTTATGATTTATTAATAAGACTTCATAAAGAGTATGGGGGCATTCCCTTGATGATTACGGAAAATGGGGCAGCATTTAATGATATAGTTGATTACGAGGGAAAGATAAATGATTATAATCGTTTGGATTATCTGTATAGGCATTTTAGAGAAGCGCATAAGGCTATAAATGATGGAGTAAATCTTAAGGGCTATTATGTATGGTCTTTTATGGATAATTTCGAATGGACCTATGGATATAGTAAGCGGTTTGGGATAACTTATATTGACTATAAAACAAAAGAAAGAATATTAAAAAAGAGCGGGTACTGGTATGGGAAAGTCATAAAAAATAACGGATTTTAATATATAAAAGAGCGCAATATTGCGCCCTTTTATATATTAATGAATTTATCTATATCTTTTTTTATTAATGCAAGAGAATTTTCCCAAAACTCTAAGGAGTGAAGGTCGATATTCATCCTTTTTGACACATCAATTAAGTTATTTTTCCCTGTAGACATTAGTAAAATATCGAAATCCTTTATGAATTCCTCTCCTTTATCTAGATAAAGGGCGTAGAGACCCTTGGAAAACAAAAGGCCGAAAGCATAAGGGAAGTTGTAGTAATTATACTCAGCAGAGTAATAATGGGGCTTACATACCCACATATAGGGGTGGAGATAATTATTATCAAGCCCTTCACCATAGGCTTTTCTCTGGGAATCAAGCATTAATTCATTCAATTCTTTTACTGATAAGGAAGCTTTTTCTCTAATTTTGAACAATCTGTCTTCAAATAAGAAACGGCTGTATATGTCCACAATCACTTGCGTGGAACTCATTAAATCGCTTTCTAAAATACTTAGGGCCTCATCCTTAGAAGCCTCTTCAAGGGCAGCATTTATTATAATTGTTTCTGCAAAGATAGAAGCAGTTTCAGCAATAGGCATAGGGTAATCACTATTTAGGTAAGTTTCATTTTTCAGACATTCTCCGTGATAACCATGGCCTAGTTCATGGGCAAGGGTTATTACATCATTAAACATTCCAGTAAAGTTGCTTAAAATTCTACTTTCTCTTATAGAGTGAATATTAGAGCAAAAGGCGCCACCTCTTTTTCCATCTCTAGGCATAGCATCAATCCAATTTTTTTCAAAAGCATTTTTTGCAAAACTACCTAGAGAAGGATTAAATTTAGTAAAGTTTTTTATGATAAAATCTTTTGCTTCTTCATAGGTAAATTTCATATCAGTTTCCCCGATAGGAGCAAATAAATCAAAAAATGGAAGACCATTTTTATATCCAAGTAAACTTGCCTTCTTTTTAAGATATCTCCTAAAGGTAGGTAAGCTCTCCTCGATGGCTCTAAACATAACATCGAGGGTTTCTTTGTCCATCCTAGAGTGAATAAGTGTCATTTCAAGGGGAGAAGAATAACCTCTTAATTTACATTCTGTAATGACTTCTCCTTTTATTCCATTAAGGGCAGCAGCAGAGGATTCTGCAATCTTTTCATAGGATTTTAATTCAGCTTTATAGGCTGTTTTTCTAAGAACGGCATCTTTTTCATAGGCCATATTTCTTACAATAGAAAGTGGGAGTTTTTTATCTATACCATCTAAGGTTATATCTACAAGAAGAGTAGATGAAACAAGCTCTTGCAATTTTTCCCAAGACTTTGAACCGGTATTCTTCATTTTTGCTAAAATTACTTCTTCACTGTCATTTAATAAATATTTGTTTTCAGAAATTAATTCTTTAAGATAAAAGGTATGTTCCTTTAAAAGATCCGAACAGGGTATTAGGGTGCCCAAATTTTCGAGGCTACTTAGCCATTTTTTAAACCTTACAGAAGGTTCTGCAAGATCAGTTATCATATTTTCTAAGGATTCAATTATTTGTAGTGCCTTTTCATTTTTCGCATCTACGCTAATGGTAAGGAAAGCATATTCATATAAACGGCTGTATGTATTCCCGAATTCAATTTGCATTTTAATAAAAGCCTCTATCTTGGAAACGGAGCTATCAGTTGTGTCGAGATTATCCAATGCCCATAATTTAATTTTTTCAATTTGTTCAAAAACCTTTTCTAAATCACTTTCAAATTGTTCCGAACCAAATGAAGAATATAATTCCTTAAGGCTCCAGTGCATATCCATAATAATTCCTCCTGATTTATATATAAAATCTTCATTTTATATGATACCCCGTAATAAGCCAAACTACAATAGAACAATGAAAATTAACTTAATCTTTATCTAGGAGATCAAACATGTGTAATATAGATCCTTAAAAAGTTTCCCTGAATAATGTTGTGGTTTTAAATAATTATTGATAATATCACATTAAGCAGCATTTTTTCCTTCCCAGACTTCATAGGCTATAATGAATTTACTAGACATATTTACTGTTGTTATTTGATTTTATAGCAGAAATTTTTATTTAGATATATATTTATAATTTATCTTTCTAAAACATAAACTAACTAAAATTAATATAATAAAATTCTAATCCAAATATACTTTATTGTCCTAGGCGATACAAAATAACATTATAAACGGATAAGGTGAAATTATGAAAAAGCTAGAAAGAAGGTTTTATAATAGAGATACACTAATAGTTGCTAAGGAATTACTGGGTAAATATATTGTGCATAAAATAGACGGGCAAGATTTAATAGGTAGAATTGTAGAAACAGAGGCTTACAAGGGAGCAATAGATAAGGCTGCCCATAGTTATCAAAATAAGAGAACCCCTAGAACTGAGATTATGTATGGACCTTCGGGATATGCTTATGTGTATTTGATTTACGGTATGTACTATTGTATGAATATAATTACTGAAGAAGAGGGAAATCCTTGTGGAGTGCTTCTTAGGGCAGTAGAACCTTATAAAGGTTTAGAAAAAATGGCAAAAATAAGATTTAATAAACCCTATGAAAAACTTAATACAACACAAAAAAGAAATTTAAGTAATGGCCCTGGGAAGCTTTGTATGGCCCTTAAAATCACAGTAAAAGATTATGGTTTAGACCTTTGCGGGGATAAATTATTTATATGCGGTGAAAATGAAAACCTTAATTTTGAAATAATAGAAGATAAAAGAATAAATATAGATTATGCAGAAGAAGCGGCAGAATATCCTTGGAGATTTTATATAAAGGGTAATCCCTATGTATCGGTTAAAAAAAGCCTAAAAAAAGAATAGGGAGAAACCCTTGAAGTTTCCCCCTACTTATCTTATAATGATTATTACTTAACTTTAATTTTCATTATTCTTATTTTCTTGTTCTTTATCATTGGTTTTTTGAGCCTTTATTGTTAGATATACAGTTGCAATTCCTGCTATAACTAAAAACACAACAACGAAGATATCTGTACCCATGAACTCACCTCCCTATAATCGTATATAAAATAGGTGATATGTCCACTTTTTAATATTCCCTTCGAAATAATATGGAAACAACTTTAAAATATATTTTCTTTTATCTAAGACACCTTGGTTTTTCCTTTGATAACTATAAAGTGTAAAATAAGAAAAGACGAGCATATCAAATAAAATAATTAATCGTATTATAGAAAACAAAAATCTTTTATCCCATATTCTGCTTAACTCTAAAGAGGATAATATGGAATCCATATCAGGCACATATGACATCAGCGCAAGTTCATTCTGTAAAGAATATATGTAAGTTTGTCTGATACTTACAGGATATATCAGTATATAAAGAAATAAGATAATCAAGATTAATACATTTATTTTTTTCAAGGGAAATTCCTCTTTCTATAGTTGAAATAATATATTTATTTATACATATATTATACCTAAACTATATTAGTTTGCATAGAAGGAAATAATAAAATAAATTATTATAAGGAGGCATTACAATGCAAAATTTAGGACAATTATTACAAAGCGGTGATTGGAAGGGGGAGAAACATGTGCCTATAATCCACATTCCTCAAAACATAACTGGGGGGGAGGCCTTTGAGCTTAAGGTATCCATAGGGGACGAAATTAAACATCCTAATGAGTTAGAGCATCATATCAAATGGATAAAGTTATTTTATTTCAAGGAAGATGGTAAATTTCCTGTTGAAATTGCTTCCTTTGATTTTGTTTCCCATGGAGAAGCAGGAGTTATTAGTGAACCAATAGGAAGTGTAAATGTTAAACTTAATGCATCTGGATTTATTTATGCTATGGCTTATTGTAATATACATGGGCTATGGGAAAATAAAGCAGAGATTAAACTGGATTAGAGTAGGGTCTTATCCCTTAGATTCACAGGAGCGTGCAGTTTTTGCACGCTTTTTTGATTGATACTTGTTTAATAATGTATTAAGATAATACTAAAGAACCAAATAAGGAAGTGACGTATGTTTACAAACTTCATACATAATGCCTATCCTATTTTTATTGAAGAAGGCTTTGAACTGATATCTAATGAAAGTGAAGTAGATATATTTTCAAAGGAGAAGGATGTAATAAGATTAATCAAAAGGCAGAATACAATGTTGTATATTGTCAATGTTTGGAATATGCAAAACACCGATTTAGAAACATTAAAATTTAGAAATGATTCCTATGAGCAGAGATTAAAAGGCTTATTTAAAGAATTAAATTGCAGCTATCTTTTGGTGCTTAATTTATTAATAACAGAGGAAGAAATAACATTAAATAATCCTGTAGAGTTCCAGCCGAATAACGAAATATACATGATTTCATGGATTGTAGATTTGTACAGTAAGAAAATCATTGTTCCTAAAAAAGAAATAGATGAGGTTCTTAATATAAGGGAATTAATACAAAAGGTTTTCAATATTATTTATCCGGAATTTGACCTGAAGGATTCAGATTTATCAAAGTATGGCCATCGAATGAAGAAGAAGATTATCCTAAAACAAAAAAGTAAAAACACCTCGCTTACCTACGGGCTTATAATGCTTAATATTATTTTATGGCTTTTGATGGAGCTAAACGGAGGATCAACTAATATTAATACTTTGCTCTTATTTGGGGCTAACGATAGATTTTTGATATTAGAAAGAAATCAATATTGGAGATTGATTTCTTCTACATTATTGCATATTGGAATTAGCCATTTACTGTATAATAATTTAGCCCTTTATTTATTTGGAACAAGGGTTGAAAGATATTTTGGTAAAATAAAATTTTTAGCTATTTATTTTATCACTGGTATAATAGGAAGTATAGCAAGCATATTTTTTAGTGATGTCATATCTGCAGGAGCCTCTGGAGCAATATATGGAATTTTAGGAGCACTGTTGGTTTTGGCTTATATGACAAATAAAGAAATAGACGGGTTAAATTCCTATATCATTTTAATTATGATTATGTCAGGTATTGGTATGGGCTGGGTGATGCCTTCTATAGACAATGCTGCACATTTAGCAGGATTATTTACAGGCATTCTAACAGGAATAATAATGCTTAATCAAGGGAAAAAAACATAGCCCCCTAAAAGTACTTGACAATAGAACGATAGAGTTGTACAATATAGGTCGTAGAGAAAAACTCGATAATATAAGGAGGTTAAGACAAGAGTTAAATGTATCTAAAGTATCTTAAGGGAGGAATGGGCCATGGAAAAACTTTTCTATATTTGTTTCTATACAGGGATTATATATACAGCTGCTTCATTTATCCTAGGTCAGGTTTTTGATTTTATAGGACTAGATGGTGAATTTGGCTTTGATGGTGATTTTTTTGGTTTTGGTATTTCTCCCTTAAAACCAGTTGTAATTGCAGCATTTGTTACTGTCTTCGGTGGTGTTGGTATCATTACTGAAAAGAGCAACTTAGGGGATTACATAAGTTTATTTATTGCTTTAGTTTCTGCTTTGACGGTTTCTTTTCTTATATTCAGGTTTGTCTTGGTTCCTTTATACAAACTTCAAAGCAAGGGGCCGGTAGATAAAGAGGGGCTAATAGGCCAAATTGCCAAAGTAGTTCTAACTATCAGGGAAGGACAATTTGGAAAGATTATTTATGTTGTAAATGGCAATACTTATTCAGCACCAGCGAAATCTGATACAAATGAACTTATTGAAAAAGGGGAAGAGGTCGTGATTGTAGAAATTAGGAACAACGCATTTTATGTTAAAAAAATATGAGGAGGGTATAAAATGGGAATGGAATCAACGATTGCTATTGCTGCAATAATTGTAGGGGTTATCATTGTCCTAATGATTAGTATTAGCACCATGTGGAAAAAGGTTTCTCAGGATAAAGCACTTGTAATTACTGGGCTGAAAAAGAGGGTAATTTCCGGTGGCGGGGGATTTGTAGTACCCCTTTTAGAAAGAACTGATGTAATTTCGCTAGAGAATATGAAGATTGTTGTAAAGACAGAGGGGGCCCTGACCGAACAAGGGGTTGATATCATAGCAGACGGTGTAGCAGTTATTAAGGTGAAATCAGATAAGGAATCAATCCTTGCCTCTGTTGAGCAATTTAACACAGGGTCAGAAAAAAGAACTATTGAGGTAATTAAGGATACAGCCAATGACGTATTAGAAGGAAAACTTCGAGAAATCATTTCTAAAATGACCGTGGAAGAAATATATAAAGATAGAGAAAAATTTGCTTCTCAAGTCCAAGAAGTAGCGGCTATGGATTTGGCAGAAATGGGGCTTGAAATAAAAGCTTTTACCATCCGGGATATTTCTGATAATAACGGGTATTTACAAGCCTTAGGTAAAAAACGTATTGCAGAAGTAAAAAGAGACGCTCAAATAGCAGAAGCAGAAGCGACAAAAGAAACTAAAATAAAAACTGCCGATGCAGCAAGATATGGAGAAGAAGCAAGGCTCCAAGCAGAGACCCAAATAGCAGAAGCGGCTAAGGAAAAAGAACTAAAAGTGCAGGCTTATAGGAAAGACCAAGAAACAGAAAAGGCTAAGGCAGACCTGGCATATGAAATAGAAACAAGTAAGATTCAACAAGAAGTAGAAAAGGAAAAAATGCAGATTCAGATTGTAAAAAAACAAAAAGAAATTGAATTGGCAGAACAGGAAGCAGCTAGAAAGGAAAAAGAATTAGAAGCAACAGTAAAAAAACAAGCGGATGCAGAAAAATATAGCTCAGAAAAAAGAGCCGACGCAGCAAAATATAAAGAAATTCAAGAAGCCCTAGCAGCAGCCGAAACTATCAAAGCTACAGGGGCAGCTAAAGCCGAAGCCAATCGTCTTGAAGGTATGGCAGAGGTTGATATTATCCGTGAAAAAGGTAAAGCCGAGGCCGAAGCTATGCTTAAAAAAGCTGAGGCATTCAAACTATACAACGATGCGGCTGTTACCCAGATGATTATAGAAAAACTTCCTGATATAGCAAAGTCCATTGCAGAACCTTTATCAAAAGTAGAAAAAATTGTTATTGTGGATTCAGGAAATGGTGAAGGCAAGGGGGCTTCAAAGGTAACAGGATATGTAACAGAAATCATGTCCACTCTTCCTGAAACCATGGAGGCCTTAACGGGGGTAGATCTTAAAAAGGTTCTAAAAAACGTAGATATCATGGGGACTATGAAGGACTTACCAGTTAATACTGAAGAAATTGTTGTTACATCAGAAGAAAAAAATTAAATCGGCAATTTGCCGATTTTTTCTTTTATATTAGAATAAAATATTATAGAATATTAATAAAGATTTTCTAGTTTAATATGTTATTATTTTTATACTATAGAGGAGGATAAATGTGAATGCAGAAATACTGTCGGTAGGTACGGAACTTTTACTTGGGGATATTGTAAATACCAATGCCCAATATATTGCAAAGAGACTGGCTGATATTGGGATAGGAGTATATCATCAATCAGTTGTTGGAGATAACGAATCCCGTTTATATGATGCTTTTAGTTTAGCTCTTAAAAGGGCCGATATAGTTATTACAACGGGAGGGTTAGGACCTACAAAGGATGATTTGACTAAGGAAATAGCAGCAATGATTTCAGGAAAAGATATGGTTATGGATGGGGAGTCTTTAGAGTGGATTAAATCCTATTTTTTAAAGATAGGTAGGACAATGACCGAAAGCAATATAAAGCAAGCCTATTTCCCGAAAGGAGCCACTATTTTTCATAATAATAATGGAACAGCTCCAGGATGTGCTATTGAAGTTGGGGAAAAGAAAATTATCCTTCTTCCGGGACCGCCAAGAGAAATGAAACCTATGTTCGAGGAAAGTGTAATCCCATATCTAATTCCATTTCAAGAAGGTATACTTGTTTCTAAGGTATTAAGGATTTGCGGCATTGGTGAAAGTCAAGTAGAAGACATGCTAAAAGATTTAATTGATATTCAAACAAATCCCACCATCGCCCTCTATGCAAAAACGGGAGAGGTAACCATTCGTATAACAGCCAAGGCACCTAAAAAGGAAAATGCCAATGCATTAATAAAACCTATTGATGAAAAAATCAGAAGTATTCTAGGGGATAATATTTATGGAGAAGGGATTGTATCCTTAGAAGATGTGGTTGCAAACTTATTGATAAAAAACAATAAAACAATTGCAGTGGCTGAATCCTGTACCGGAGGGCTGCTTGCTGCAAAACTTATAAATTATCCAGGAATTTCAGCAGTTTTTAAGGAGGGGGCCGTAACATACTCTAATGAAGCAAAGGTTAGCCGCTTAGGAGTAAATGCAGATACCCTAAAAAATCATGGGGCTGTTAGTAAAGAAACAGCAAAAGAGATGGCAAAAGGGATTTGCAAGACCGGTGGAACCGATATAGGCATTTCTACTACAGGAATTGCAGGACCTGAAGGAGGAACTACACAAAAGCCAGTAGGGCTTGTATATGTAGGGTTATGCATCGATGGTGAAGTAAACTATAAGAGATTTCAATTTAGAGGAAACAGGCAAAACATAAGGGAACGAGCAGTGATATCTGCTTTAGATTGGGTTAGGAGAGAATTAAACAAAAAATATAAATAAGGATATCCTAATCTGGGGATTTTTTATTGACTAATTCATGGAAATAAGATATAATAAGAACATAAGTTCGTCTGTTTAAATAGTCTAAAAATGGATATGATTTTACTATAAAATTACGAAAGGTGGTGTTCCCGAAAGATATAATTATCTATCGGGAGGAATATGGTATCAGAAAAGCAAAAGGCATTAGATGCAGCAATAAGCCAAATCCAAAAGCAATTTGGAAAAGGTTCCATCATGAAACTTGGAGAAACTACAGAAAATAATATTTCGACCATTCCAACTGGTTCTTTGAGTCTAGATGTTGCTCTAGGAGTAGGGGGAGTTCCTAGAGGAAGAATTATTGAAGTATATGGGCCTGAATCTTCAGGTAAGACTACAGTTGCTCTTCATATGATAGCCGAAGCACAAAAATTAGGAGGAATTGCAGCATTCATTGATGCGGAACATGCCTTAGATCCTTCCTATGCAGAGAAATTAGGAGTTAATATCGATGACTTATATATTTCTCAGCCGGATCATGGGGAACAGGCTCTAGAAATTGCCGAAACGATGGTTCGATCGGGAGCTATTGATATCGTTATTGTGGATTCAGTAGCGGCCTTAGTCCCCAAGGCAGAGATAGAAGGAGAAATGGGGGATAGTCATATGGGTCTTCAAGCACGTTTGATGTCTCAGGCCCTTAGGAAATTAACAGGTATCGTAAATAAATCTAAATGTATTGTGGTATTTATCAATCAGCTCCGTGAGAAGGTAGGAATTGTATTCGGAAGTCCAGAGACAACAACAGGAGGCCGTGCTCTTAAATTCTATTCTTCTATTAGACTTGATGTAAGAAGAATTGACTCCCTAAAACAAAGCAATGATTTTATAGGGAACCGTACAAGGGTTAAGGTGGTTAAGAATAAAGTAGCACCCCCTTTTAAACAAGCGGAATTTGATATTATGTATGGTCAGGGAATTTCAAAAGAAGGTGATATACTAGATTTAGCCGTTGAACTAGATATTGCCAATAAAAGTGGAGCATGGTTTTCCTATGGGGATATTCGTCTCGGACAGGGAAGGGAAAATGCAAAAATATTTTTAAAAGAAAATCCCGATCTATGCAATGAACTAGAAAATATGGTGAGAAAACATTATGAACTTCCTTTAACAACTCCTATAGGGCAAACAGAGGAAGAAGCTCAACCAAATTTAGAAACAATAGTAAAATAGCTATAAAACCTCTTTGAATTCCAAAGGGGTTTTTATAATAGGGGTGATAAGATTGGAAAAAGCCTATTCTAAGGCCAAGGATATTGCTATTTATTACTTAGGTTATAGAGCCAGGAGTGAAAAGGAAGTAGTGGATAAATTATCATCAAAGGGATATGATAAATCCATTATTGATAAGGTGATTGATTTTTTGAAGGAATATGATTATGTTAATGATAAGAAATTTGCAGATAGTTATGTTAGAGATAAGAATCGGTTTAAACCTGTGGGAAGAAAAAAATTAGCCTATGAATTAAAACAAAAAGGAATAAGTAATGAAATAATTGACCATGTTCTAGATAACACCGATTTAAATGAATTGGACTCCGCTTTAAGGTTAATAAGGAAGAAGGCACCCAATAGCACCCTAGATATAAAAGAAAAGCAAAAAATATATCAATTTTTATCAAGAAGGGGATTCGATTATTATATTATAAAACAGGCCTTAGAAAAATTTTATGCTGAAGATATGATAGAATGAACTATATTTCTTAATTTGATATAAAATTTATTTAGAAAATGGCAAAAGGCTTAGAACATTAGTATTACAAGGTCATTTCCTAATGTTTGTAGTACTTGACATGATTTTTAAAAAGTAATACAATCAATATGTTATTCTATAATAACCCGAACTATGAAAACTGAATAAAGGAGGTGTTACCTATCAATGCATTAGAGATTGCAATAGTTTTTTTGATTACTGCAATTGTTGTTGGAGCAATCGCCTTTGCTATGGGTGTTTCTTATAGAAAACGTATTGCTGAAGCGCAAATTGGTTCTGCTGAGGAAAAAGCAAGTAAAATCATAGACGATGCAATAACTACTTCCGAGGCAAAGAAACGTGAAGCTATGTTGGAAGCAAAAGAAGAAACTTTAAAAGCAAAGAATGAACTCGATCAAGAAGTGAAAGAGCGAAGAGGAGAATTGCAGCGCTTAGAAAGACGAATTATTCAAAAAGAAGAAGCTCTTAACGAAAAAGTGGAACAAATTGAAGAAATGAGGAATGAAGTTACTGCTCTTCAACA
Organism: Candidatus Epulonipiscium sp.; assembly: GCA_012519205.1. NCBI lineage: Bacteria > Bacillati > Bacillota > Clostridia > Lachnospirales > Lachnospiraceae > Candidatus Epulonipiscium > Candidatus Epulonipiscium sp. Next base: position 25,395 of record JAAYQR010000020.1, read on the forward strand.
AAAAGAAATACAGGAGTTAGAAAGAATTTCCGGACTCACCTCCGAGGAAGCTAAAGAATACCTGTTAAAGACTATTGAAAGTGAAGTACAACATGAATCAGCTATGTTGATTAAAGAAATTGAAAACAGAGTAAAACAAGAGGCAGATAAGAAGGCAAGAGATATTATAACAAATGCCATTCAAAAATGTGCTGCTGACCATGTTGCAGACACAACTGTATCTGTTGTACCTCTTCCTAATGATGAAATGAAGGGCCGAATTATTGGTAGAGAAGGTCGAAATATCAGGACCCTAGAAACCCTAACAGGGATTGACTTAATTATTGATGATACCCCTGAAGCAGTTATCTTATCAGGATTTGACCCTATTAGGAGAGAGGTTGCAAGGATTGCCTTGGAAAAATTAATAGTTGATGGAAGAATTCATCCGGCAAGAATTGAAGAAATGGTTGAAAAAGCTAAAAAAGAAGTGGAAACATTAATTAGGGAAGAAGGAGAATCAGCCACCTTTGAAACAGGGGTACATGGGCTCCATCCAGAACTTATTCGACTGTTGGGTAAATTGAAATTTAGGACTAGCTATGGTCAAAATGTATTAAAACATTCCATTGAGGTTTCAAACTTATGTGGTTTAATTGCTGCTGAAGTAGGGGTCGATATTCGACTAGCTAAACGGGCAGGACTGCTTCATGATATAGGTAAAGCGGTGGATCATGAGATGGAAGGTTCTCATATCAGTATCGGTGTTGAATTATGTAGAAAATATCGAGAGACAAGTATAATTCTTAATGCAATTGAAGCCCATCATGGGGATGTAGAACCAGAAAGTATTATTGCTGTTATTGTACAGGCAGCAGATACAATTTCTGCTGCAAGACCAGGTGCAAGAAGAGAAACTTTAGAAACCTATATTAAACGTTTGCAGAAGTTAGAAGAAATTGCGGATTCATTTAAAGGTGTTGAGAAATCATTTGCAATTCAAGCAGGTAGAGAACTTAGAATTATGGTTATACCTGATGAAACAAATGATACAGAAATGGTATTACTATCGAGAGAGATAGCTAAGAGAATTGAAAACGAACTGGAATATCCAGGTCAAATAAAGGTACATTTAATTCGTGAGACAAGAGCAATAGAATATGCAAAATAATCCAAATAAAGAAGGCGTAGTGATACGCCTTCTTTATTTGGATTATTTTATGAAAGAACACAAAGACATTAACTGTAATATTATGTAGTTATATATATTTTATATAATATATGGCTTTTTAAAAGGTATTAGGTAAAAAATGGAGAATAATATAAAGAATCTAATTTTATATTAATAAAGGGGGTCACAAAAATGGAAGTATTAAAAGTTGCCACAAAATCAAATCCCAATGCTGTTGCAGGTGCCTTAGCTAACACTATTCGTGAAAAGGGCGGGGCGGAGCTGCAAGCAATAGGGGCAGGAGCTCTTAATCAAGCACTAAAGGCAGTGATTATTGCACGAGGATATGTAGCACCCTCGGGAATTGATTTAATCTGTGTTCCAGCTTTTGCGGACATTGAGATTAATGGGGAAGAAAGAACAGCTATAAAATTAATAATACAAGCTCGTTAAGAGCTTGTATTTTTTATTTATTCTACATCAGGCTCAAAACTCATACAATCAGTTTCATGCTTACTTTTTGCGTTAGTAACATGTTCGCCTACTAGAATATCATCTAAAGTACAGTATTTAACTTTATCGTTATATTTACAAGATTTTACGCTGCATTTAATTACTTGGGAACTTGGACGTGACAATATAATCATCTCCTTTTAAATTGTTCTACATGGTAAAATTGAAACTATATATGAAATATAGACTCCATATTATTATTTACATATTACAGTTTTTTATTCAATAATTTATCCATACACATAGGAGGCTATAAAATGGATAGTCTTATAATTGATGCCCATTGTGACACAATTACAAAAATAATGCACCAAAATAAAAGTTTGTATAAAAATAAATATCAGGTAGACCTAGAAAGGCTGCAGAGTTTTATAAATCCTATACAGTTTTTTGCTATTTGGACCCATCCAAGGTTTTATCAAAATCCGATTATTGAAACGCTAAAGGGAATAGATTATTTTTACAAAGAAATCAAAGAAAATAAGGACATAGTAGGACTGGCTACTTCTTTAGGAGAAATAGAAAAAAACATATCCGGCAAAAGGATAAGTGCTATTTTATCCATAGAGGGTGGTGAGGCATTAGAAGGGCAGATAGAAATTCTTAGGATATTTTATAGGCTAGGTGTTAGGAGCATGACTCTAACCTGGAATTATAAAAATAATATTGCCTATGGGGCAATGGAAAAAAACAAGGAAGGGCTTACTGACTTTGGTATTGAGGTTATAAAAGAAATGAATAAATTAGGAATGATTATAGATGTCTCACATTTGTCTGAAAGTGGTTTTTGGGAAGTAAAAAACATATCTCAAACACCCTTCATAGCTAGTCATTCTAATGTTAGGGAACTATGCAATCATCCGAGAAACTTAAGTAATGAGCAGCTAAAGGCTATTGCGGACGTAGGAGGGGTTATAGGAATAAACACATACCCGCCTTTTCTTAATATGTCAGGAAAAGCTAAGATAGATGATTTTTTTCTTCATATAGATTATATTATAAAATTAATAGGCATAGACTATGTAGGATTAGGTTGTGATTTTGATGGTATCGACATTTTTACAGAGGGGATAGAAGATGTATCTAAAATTGGCAAAGTATGCAGGTATCTAAGGAAAAAATATGGGGATAAGGGAGCAGAAAAAATATTAGGGAAAAACTTTTTACGGGTTATAAAAGAAGTATGGGATGAATAGAAAAAAGAATATTTTAAATTAATATCTTGCAAATATCAGAAAAATGTTTTACAATATTAAAAAATGAAAATGGATGGTGAAACACATGAAACTTTCAAATAAAGCAATGGACATTACACCTTCTTCAACACTGGCTATTACTGCCAAGGCGAAACAAATGAAGGCTGAGGGAATCGATGTTGTAGGATTTGGTGCAGGAGAACCGGACTTTGATACTCCTGATTTTATAAAGGAAGAAGCAATTAAGGCAATCGAAGAAGGCTTTACAAAATATACCCCTGCTGCAGGAACTATAGAGTTAAAAAAAGCAATTTGTGAAAAATTCAAGAATGAAAATGGCTTAATATATTTGCCGAATCAAATTGTTATTAGCAATGGTGCAAAGCATTCTCTAACCAATACATTTATGGCAATTTTAAATCCAGGGGATGAAGTTATTATTCCAGCACCTTTTTGGCTAAGCTACCCGCAAATGGTTAAATTAAGTGATGGGGTACCGGTAATTGTATATGCTAAGGAAGAGAATAATTTTAAAATTACCGTGGAGGATTTAGAACAGGTTGTAACGGATAAAACCAAAGCCCTTGTAATTAATAGTCCTAGTAATCCGTCAGGGGTCGTATATTCCGAAGAAGAACTAAGAGAGATTGCAGATTTCGCTGTAAAACACGATATATATGTTGTATCTGATGAAATATATGAAAAGTTAATATATGATGGTAAAAAACATGTAAGTATCGCCTCTTTCAATGATGAAATCTATAAAAGAACCATCGTAATCAACGGAGTATCTAAAAGCTATGCTATGACAGGTTGGCGAATAGGATATCTTGCAGCACCTGCGGATGTTGCAAAGGCTATTGCTGATATGCAAAGCCATGCTACATCCAATCCCAATTCCATTGCACAAAAAGCTACTTTAGCAGCTTTAACAGGGTCTCAGGATTGTGTAGAAAAAATGCGCAAGGAGTTTGAAATAAGAAGAAATTATATGGTGGAAAGGCTAGATAAAATTCCTAAGCTTACAATAATAAAGCCTCAAGGTGCTTTTTATGTAGTGATTGGTATTTCTAATATATTAGGTAAAGAATTTGAAGGAAAAATCATTAAAAATGCAGATGATTTTTCTGATATTTTGTTAGAAAAAGAAAGTGTGGCGGTAGTTTCCTGTACAGATTTTGGATTTTCTAATTGTATTAGATTATCCTATGCGATTTCACTTGAAAGTATTAAAAAGGGCTTGGATAGAATAGAAGACTTTGTTAATAATAAATTATAATATAAAAGCGTGCATTTGCACGCTTTTATTGTTGTTCTTCACTTTCGTCAGCATCTTTTAGAACTTCTCTAATACCTTTAACTGAACCTAGAAGGCTTACAGCTTCAGAGGGAAGTATTAATTTTGAAGATTTACCTTCGGCAATTTTTTCTAATGCTTCCATGGAGCGAATAGCCAAAACTGCATCATTAGGCGCACTTTCTTTCATCGCAAGATATATTTTCTTAAGGCCCTCAGCCTTAGCGCTTTGGATGGCGAGAATTGCCTCAGCTTCCCCTTGAGCCATTAGTTTTTTGGATTCTTTTTCCCCTTCAGCCCGGCGAATATTTGCTTCCTTTTCCGCCTCAGCTTGTAAAATAGAAGATTCTTTTTTACCTTCAGCTTGTAGGATAGCAGCACCTTTTTCCCCTTCAGCCCGAAGTATTGATTCTCTTCTTTGACGTTCTGCACGCATTTGTTTTTCCATAGCATCTTGGATATCTTTTGGTGGATTAATATTTTTTAGTTCCACACGATTTACTTTTATACCCCATTTATCGGTAGCTTCATCTAATATGGAACGAAGTTTTGAGTTAATAATATCTCTTGAGGTTAATGTCTCATCTAAGTCTAATTCCCCAATAATATTACGGAGGGTCGTAGCCGTAAGATATTCAATTGCTGAAATAGGGTTTGCTATTTCATATACATAAAAGATAGGATCTGTAACTTTGTAATAAACAACAGTATCAATCTGCATGGTTACATTATCTTTAGTAATAACTGGCTGTGGAGGGAAATCGACAACCCTTTCTCTTAGGTCAACAATACTTTTCATGCTGTCAATAAAGGGTACTAAAAAATTGACACCAGTGTCTGCTTTTTTATGAAAGCGCCCTAAACGTTCAACAATTCCTATGGTTGACTGACGAATAATTCTAATGCTAGTAAAAGCCACGATAAGGATAAAGAAAAATACAATAACTAAAGCAAATACAATTAAATAACCCATATTTTATTCCTCCTAAATTATAATATGATATTTCATGTGGACAGGCTAGGATGCAAAATCCTGCTCTACTACCAGCTTTACACCCCTAAGCTCTAAGACGATTATCTTGGTGTTTGAAGGTATTATCGTATCACTAGCCGATATGGCAGACCAAATTTCACCTTTTATCTTAACCTGTCCCGTTCCTTTGGCATTATCGATTTCTTGAGTAACAATCCCTAGAGCATTTTTTAGAGTATCTATATTGGTTTTATAAGTAGGTCTTGAATGAAAGAAAGATTTAGATATCCTTCTAGTAAATATAAGCAGTAGAGTAGACACAACAAGGAAAACAAGCAGTTGAATAGCTACAATAGGAATAAATAAAGATGTAATTAGTGCTGCTAAGGAACCAATTGAGAACCAAACTATAAAAAAGCTGGTATTAGATATTTCTATCAAAGCAAATACAATTGCAAATATAAGCCATACAACCCACATGTAATTCATATTACCACCCCCCCTTAAAATGATGTAGTGTAGAGCGATACTCTATAATAGTAGTATATGATATTAATGTTTACTTGTCAATAATATTTAGAAAAGCTTTATAATGGCATTATACCATAAATTAATTATTAGATATAATATGTTTATAAATATATTATCCATGATAAGGATAAATAATAATCTCAAATAGTGAAATATTCTTTGGTTTAAATATGCAAAATAACTTTTTATGATATAATATTTAAAATCGGATAAATGGGAGGATTAAAATGAAGAAAATAGGGTTTATAGGAGCCGGAAACATGGGATATGCCATGATGAAGGGATTACTTAATTATAAAGGCAATGAAAACATTATTTTTACCGATGTATGCACCAAAAGGATTCAATTGGTAAAGGAGAACTTACATATTGAATCCGTTACCAACAATAAGGAATTGATAGAAAAAACAAAATACATTGTATTAGCTATTAAACCCCAGTATTATTCTTCTGTGCTTAAGGAAATCAAAGGGATCCTTACAAGTAATCATGTAGTAATAAGTATAGCACCGGGAATAACCATAGACTACATAAAATCACAATTAAAAGAAGATATAAGAGTTGTCCGTGCTATGCCCAATACCCCGGCACTTATCGGCGAAGGAATGAGTGTTATAAGTTTTTCCAAAGATTTATTTGAAGATAAAGAAAGAAATGAGGTTCATAGAGTATTTTCCACTTTTGGAAAAGTAGAAGAAATAGAAGAAAGTTTAATGGATGCGGTGGTGCCCATATCGGGAAGTTCTCCAGCCTATGTTTATATGATGATTGAAGCTATGGCTGACGGTGGGGTGTTAGCCGGCCTACCAAGAGAGCTTTCTTATAAATTAGCAGCACAAACAGTAATGGGTTCAGCAAAAATGATACTAGAAACCAAGGCGCATCCGGGGGAACTTAAGGATGCCGTTTGCTCCCCAGGAGGAACTACAATAGAAGCTGTTGCAACTTTGGAAAAGCTTGGATTTAGGAGCAGTATTATAGAAGCTATGAAAGAATGTATGAGAAAGACAAAATCTATGAGAAAATAAGGAGGAATATATGGACTGGCTTGAAGTATATACGGATGGTGCCTGTACCAATAATCAAGGGGAAGGATTACAGCCCGGGGGGTGGGCCGCAGTTTTTATAGACGGTCCTTCTTTATCAGGAGGAGAAAATAAAACTACAAATAACAGAATGGAAATGAAAGCAGTGATTGAGGCCCTAAAAAATACTCCTCCAAATAGCAATATTAGAATCTATTCCGACTCCGCATATGTTATTAACTGCTTTAAACAAAATTGGATTGGACGCTGGGAAAAAAATGGATGGATTACTTCTGCAAAAAAACCCGTAGAGAATAAAGAATTATGGATGGAAATGAGGAATCTTGAAAGGGAAAGAAATGTAGAATGGGTTAAGGTAAAGGGACACTCGGGAAATAAGTGGAATGAAAAAGTGGATAAATTGGCCGTAGAAGCGATCCCAAACAATAAGAATGAAAATGTAGAAAAAACAACAACACTCCATTTAAGTAGTAGGGAGAAAAATGATTTAATCAAATTATTAGAAAGCAACGAAGAAACTATTAGACCTTCGATTAAAAGCATATTGTATAAATTAAAAGGCGATTGTTTGGAATAAAAGCCACAATAAATGGCAAAGATTCGGATAAAGTGCTAAATAAGAGGAGTCTTCCATGGTCCACTTAAAAGAGGGAATAGTAAATAGAATTATTAGAAGCCATAAGGATATGATTGAAGTCTCTGTATATGTGGATGGCACAGAGCATAAAGCCATTGCATACCCATATATTACAGGAAATGTGTCTATAGGAGATAGAGTAGGGTTAAACACAACAGCAGTGGATTTGAATCTTGGAACCGGCGGATATCATTTTGTACTTTTTAATAAAACTATAAATACCTTAAAAACCGGTCCGTTGGGGCATATTATGAAATTAAAATATACCCCTATTCAAATAAAATGCCATACCATTGAAGAACAATATCCAGATAGTATTAATTCTTTTAAATCCTTAGATGGAATGCCAATAGTAACAGGAAGCATTCATAGTATGCTTCCACCAGTGGTAGCAGCAGCAAAATCTGTAAATCCAAACATAAAAATAGCGTATATAATGACTGATGGAGGAGCACTACCTATTAGTTTTAGCAATACAGTCCGTATGCTTAAAGAAAAAAACTTATAGATTGCACAATTACCTGTGGGAATGCCTTTGGAGGAGATTTAGAAACAGTAAATTTATATACGGCATTAATTGCTGCAAAGTTAATAAGAAAATGTAATGGGGCTGTAATCATAATGGGACCAGGTCATGTGGGTACCCATACAAAACTAGGTTTTACCGGGGTAGAGCTTGCTAATAATGCTCATACTATCTATTCCATGGGAGGAACCCCTATATGCATACCAAGGGTTAGTTTTAGTGAAAAAAGAAATAGGCACTATGGTATTAGTCATCATTTCCTAACTACCATGGGTCAGCATTGTTTGATACCATGCCATATGGCTTTTGCTAATTATGCCTATAATGAAAAAGAATATATTATGGGTCAATATGAAAAATACAATTTGGGCAAAAAGCATATTATTCATTTTGTAGAAGAAGACACAATCTCTGTAATGGAAAGATATGATTTATCCATTAAGACCATGGGCAGAACCATAAGAGAAGATCCTGAGTTTTTTAGGACTGCTGGAGCCTGTGGAATGTTAATGACTGGATTTCTTGTTTAAGGGTCTTTGTTTATCATCAATATATTCTTGAATTGTTTTATATTGAAGTTCTAACTCTGTCAAATAGGAAATGATTTCATCAATTTTTCCAACACATGTAAATTGATTCTTAAAAACAATAGCCTTCAAGCAATCACCTCATTATAAAATATAGATAGAGCTAGGTCCTATAAAAAGGGAACCATGTTTGTAGCAAGATTTATATATAGTTTATTCCTAAAAGGACAAGTTTATGAATGGAAGGAGAATAAAAATGGATTTTGAACATGAAACCATTAATAGAAAAGAAATATACAAAGGAAAAATCATATCATTAGTACAAGACATTATTAGCCTACCTAATGGAAAAACAGCGAAAAGAGATGTGGTGCTTCATAACGGGGCAGCAGCTATAGTGCCTATGGATGAAAGTGGAAACATTTTATTTGTTCGTCAATATAGGCAACCAGTAGGGGAAGAAATATTAGAAATTCCCGCAGGTACTTTAGAGGAGGGGGAGGAGCCTTTAGAATGTGCCAAAAGGGAATTGGAAGAAGAAACAGGGTACAAGGCAAATGAGTTCACCCACATTTGTTCGATGTATACCGCAGTAGGTTTCTGCACCGAAATAATACATATTTATCTAGGGACCGATTTGATTATGGGGAAACAAAACCTTGATGAGGACGAGTTCGTTAATGTTGAGAAATATCCATTTAATGAGGCGATGAAAATGATATTTGATGGTAGGATAAAAGATAGTAAAACCATATCGGGTATATTAGGGGCCAATCATATAATGAACAGTAAATAAACTTTTATAGTACAAGCAGTTCTATTCCCTTTTTTGTTTTCATATATTATTAAAGACTATTTACGAAAGGAAGAGAGCTGTGAGGACTAAAAAAAGGGTTGTTTCAAAAAAGGAAATATTGTATGGCATCAGTATTTTAGCATTATTACTTGGAATTTGTGTCGGAGCTATATTTGCTAACTATATGAATTATATTCAAAATCAAGAACTCATAAATTATATGAACAACTTTTTTATGGGATTTCCCGATAGGAATATTTCCTACTTAGATATATTAAAGCAGTCCATACTTTCCCACGGAAGAACCATAGCGCTTTTATGGGTTTTTGGATTAGGTGTTGTCGGTATTCCACTTGCTTTCCTTGTAGTATTTGCAAAAGGATTTTCCTATGGATTTACGTCATCATTCTTACTTATCCATTATGGTTTTGATGGTTTTATATTTAGCCTTACTTCTTTTTTACCCCAAAGCATCATACTGATTCCAGGAATAATATTTGTTTCAGCGGCCAGTATGAATTTTGCAGTTGCTAATTATAAAAGTAATCAAAAATACTTTAAAGAAAGAAGAGGTAAGTGGATGGACTATGGTTTAGTTTTATTAATTGGAATATTGATTATCATTTTAACGGGATTTATTGAAACCTTCATTTCACCACTTTTTATGAAAATGATTATGAATAATATGATTAACTAAATTGAACAATAAAGCCCCATTACTTTTGTATAGGTTTTTTGTAAAAAATATCGACTTTTTATGCGAAATATTTTATAATTAGAATTGGTATTGGAAATAATAGTGAACACAAAGGAGAACGTAAAAATGGAAGAAGTTGTTGGTAGATATGCAGATTATCTAAAGGATCTAAAAGGTGCATCCGAAAATACTATTCTTTCCTATCAGAGAGATCTTAAAAATTTTATTATATTTCTACAAGGTATAGGAATAAATAGAATTGAAAATGTAAATCGGACAAATATCACTGCATATTTACTGGAATTACAAAAAAGTGGAAAAGCATCTTCTACTATATCAAGAAATATCGCTTCCATTCGTTCGCTTTTTCAGTTTTTACAAAAGACAGATTTAATGGATGAGGACCCCACTTTAAACTTAGAATCTCCCAAAATACAAAAGAAATTACCTGAGGTTTTATCAATACAAGAAGTAGATATCTTATTAAGACAACCTAGTGAAAATAATCTTAAAGGGATTAGGGACAAGGCGATGCTTGAAGTTTTATATGCCACAGGAATAAGAGTTTCAGAGCTAATTTGTCTAAAAGAGGATTGCATTAACTTAACTTTAGAGTATGTAAAATGTAAGGATCCTAATCTCTCTAAAGAAAGAATTATACCCCTTGGAACTTCAGCTGTTAATGCATTGAGTACATATATAGAAAAAGCAAGATTTGCGATGGTTAGGGACCCTAAAGAAAAAACATTATTTGTAAATTGTAGTGGTAGGCCCATGACTAGGCAAGGCTTTTGGAAAATAATAAAAGTCTATTCAAAAAAGGCCAATATAAAAAAAGCCATAACACCCCATATGTTAAGACATTCCTTTGCAGCCCATATGGTAGCTAATGGAGCGGATTTACAGTCTGTTCAAGAAATGCTTGGACACTCTGATATATCAACAACACAAGTATATGCGCAATTAAATAAGAATAAACTAAAAGAAGTTTATTTGAAAGCACATCCGAGGGCTTAAGCCCTTTTTTTGTTTCCATTAGCATATACAGGTATAATTGCATACATTAAATTTTGAAATACTCATAACATAAGATAAAGAATTTAACAGGAAGGTGGTACCATAATGGTAAAAAGAATAATATGGATTATTTTAGACAGTGTTGGAATGGGAGCAATGCCGGATGCAGATAAATTTGGAGATGAGGGTAGTAATACTATTGGTAATGTTTCTAAAATGGTTGGAGGACTTGATATTCCAAATTTGATAAGTTTAGGATTAGGTAATATTGAGGGAATGATAGGATTATCTAAAACAAATGCTCCTCTAGGTTGTTATGGAAGATTTGCTGAGATTTCCAATGGAAAGGATACAGTAACTGGGCACTGGGAAATGGCAGGAATTTATTCCGAAAGGCCTTTTCCTACTTATCCCCAAGGATTTCCTAAGGAAATAATGGAACCTTTTGAGAAAGCAATCGGAACCAAAACCTTAGGAAATAAAGCCGCATCGGGAACAGTTATATTAGATGAACTAGGGGAGGAACATATGAAAACGGGATACCCCATAGTATATACTTCTGCAGATAGCGTATTTCAAATAGCAGCACATGAGAAAATTATCCCTATCGATAGATTATACGAAATATGTTCCATGGCAAGGGAATTGCTCAGAGGAGAACATGCGGTAGCTAGGATAATAGCAAGGCCTTTTGTAGGTGATAAAAAAGGAGCTTTTACAAGAACACCAAATAGAAGGGATTATGCCCTAGTGCCACCCCATGACACTATTTTAGATAAGGCTAAGGCTAAAGGCATGGATGTAATTGCTGTAGGAAAGATTGAAGATATATTTTCAGGGAAGGGAATTACGGAAGCAGTTCATACAAAAGATAATATGGATGGTGTTGATAAAACACTAGAATATATTAAGAGTGATAATCATGGAATAATATTTACAAATCTAGTAGATTTTGATATGAAATGGGGACATAGAAACGATTATAAAGCCTATGCCAAGGGCCTAGAAGAATTTGATAAAAGACTTCCGGAAATTTTAAATGCCATGGGAAATGAAGATGTATTAATGATAAATGCCGACCACGGCTGTGATCCTACCACTCCAAGCACAGATCATTCGCGGGAATACGTTCCCTTTATAGCATATGGTAAAGCTCTTAAACAAAATGTAGATTTAAAAACAAGGAAGTCTTTTGCGGATATTGGACAAACCATAGGAGAACTTTTAGGAACTGCAAGCATAAAATATGGGGTAAGCTTTGCACAGGAGATTGAAAAGTAAAAAAGGAATAGAAATAACTAGGAAATATTTTAGAAAACATATAAAAAGCTATAGGGAGGGCGGATTAGATGAGAGCATATGATCTTATTATGAAAAAAAGAAACGGTGGAATCTTAACAAAGAAAGAAATAGAATTTTTAATTGAAGGATACGTAGCAGGAGACATCCCCGATTATCAAGTATCAGCTATGCTTATGGCCATATATTTTAAGGGTATGACCAAAGAAGAAACTTCCAATCTCACAATGGCTTTTGTAGATTCAGGGGATATGGTTGATTTATCTCCGATAGAAGGCATAAAGGTAGATAAGCATTCAACAGGAGGAGTAGGGGATAAAATTAGTTTAATCATTATTCCCCTAGTTGCCACATTGGGTATACCCATTGCCAAAATGAGTGGACGGGGTTTAGGACATACCGGTGGTACCATAGATAAGTTAGAGTCCATAGAAGGTTTTAGAACCGAATTAGACAGCGATGAATTTATAAACAATGTAAATACTTATCAAATGGCCATAGTAGGTCAGACTGCCAACCTGACCCCAGCAGATAAAAAAATATATGCTCTAAGGGATGTGACAGCTACAGTAGATAGCATCCCCCTTATCGCTAGCTCCATTATGAGTAAAAAGATTGCCTCAGGTTCCGATGCTATCGTATTAGATGTAAAAGTTGGAACGGGGGCTTTTATGAAAAACTTAGAAGATGCCAAAGATTTGGCAAAAACCATGGTTGATATAGGAAAATCTTTAAATAAAAAAGTCATTGCAGTCATAACCAATATGGATCAGCCTCTAGGTCATGAGGTTGGCAATGCCAATGAAATAAAAGAAGCAATCAACGTCTTAAAAGGTAAAGGTTCAGATGATGAAACCAAAGTGGCCCTCACCATAGCCTCCTATATGGCTGTACTTGGAGGAGCTTACAAGGATTATGATAAGGCTTATGAAGATTTAGAAAAGAAAATCGAAAGCGGAGAAGCAATAAACAAATTAAAAGAGTTTATCAAAATCCAAGGGGGAAACGAAGAAGTAGTAGATAATCCCAATAAACTTCCTCAGGCAAAATATCATGTAGAGATTAAGGCATCATCTTCAGGATATATAAAATCAATCGACGCAGAAGACATTGGTATAGCTGCTATGCTACTTGGGGCTGGAAGAAGGACTAAGGAGGACAAAATAGACTTTTCAGCAGGAATAACAATAGTAAAAAAAATAGGTGATAAAATAAAGTTCGATGATACAATTTGTATACTTCACACTAATTTGGAAAAAATTAAGGAAGCAAAAAAAATAGCAAAAGATGCATTTATCATAACAGATCTAAAACCTGAACCTATAAAATATATTTACGAAGTAATTCAATAATACTAAGCTTGTCTATTTTTCATATTAGTAGTCAAAAGGTGGGACCCTTATACCAAAATTTCATGATATTATAAACAAGAGGAAATCAACGATTGGGTAGGAAGAGGAACTTCAGCTTTAAGGGAAGTTAATAGATATTGTAGTAGTTGTTAATTTAGGTTGGGGATTTTAAATAGGACTAAAAAGAAAATAAAGATAATAGGTTAATCTACTCCTTTTAAAAAATTCGTATGATTATGGAAACAATTTCATCTCCTGTGTTCATATGCATATTTTATCAAAAATAGTCTAACATAATATTAGATTAAAATAACTGCATGAGGAGGCACAAAGATGTCATCGAATAAACGTATTGCTATTATACTTAGTGCTATATTATTAGTTAATATGATGTCTTTTAGTATTGTAAGGGGAGAAGAGAAAACCACAGATACTGCTAAGGTAGAACTTCAAATAGAATCTCCCTCAGCAGTACTTATGGAGGCAAAAACAGGTAAAGTACTGTTTGAAAAAAATATGAATGAAAAGCATTTCCCAGCCAGCACCACCAAGATTATGACTCTTCTTCTTATATATGAAGCAGTAGAACAGGGGAAGATTTCCTGGGGAGATATGGTAACCGTCAGTGAACGTGCAGCAGGTATGGGAGGATCACAGGTATATCTAGAACTAAATGAACAGCAGACAGTACATGATATGACTAAATGTATTGCAGTGGCATCTGCTAACGATGCATCGGTAGCCATGGCGGAACACATTGCTGGCAGTGTAGAGTCCTTTGTAAAGATGATGAATGACAAGGCTCAAGCATTAGGGATGAAGGATACGAATTTTATAAATACCAATGGCTTACATGATGATAATCATATTACTACAGCATATGATATAGCATTGATGTCTAGGGCATTAATAACAAAATACCCGGATATCCATAAGCTCACAACTATATGGCAGGACAGTATTATTCATAAGACAAGACGGGGAGAAGAAGAATTCGGTCTTACCAACACTAATAACCTAATCAAATGGTATGAAGGAGCTAATGGCTTAAAAACCGGTTTCACCCCAGAATCCATGTATTGCTTATCTGGAACTGCTAAAAGAGGTGAATTAAATCTTATTGCTGTTGTTATGGGTTCAAAAGCTAAACAAACCAGAAACTCAGAAGTAGCTAAGATGCTAAATTATGGATTTGCAAATTATGCTATCGTAAAAGGAGATCCCGTTGGGAAAGTGGTAGGAACCATAGATGTATCTAAAGGTAATATTTCGAAAGTAGATTGTGTAATCAAAAAGGATGTTCAATTATTAGTAAGTAAAAATATTGCGGATCAAAAGATTGAATCGAAGATAGAACTGCCAGAAACTATTCAAGCCCCAGTGGAAAAAGGGATGAAAGTAGGAGAAATCATTTATACCTTTCAAGGAAAAGAAGTAGGACGTTCGGATTTGGTAGCAGCTGAATCTGTTAAAAAAGCAAATTTAAAAATAATGATGAAATTACTATTACAGCAATGGCATTAGATATTAATAAAGCGTCTAAGAATTTTCTTAGGCGCTTTATTAATTGGTGATATACTACTTAGCTATAAATACTATTTGAAATTTCCGCAATTACCGTTTACAATATCTGTAGGCATCGGCGTTGATGAAGATGTTTTATGGGTAATTCAAATAAAACATACGCAATCTAATTAATGCAAATAATATCAAAGTACAGTAAGGAAAAAGGAGAATGAAATTTGACAAATCCTATATTAGATATATTGATTAAATTACCGGGAATATTATGTGGTCTTACTTTTCATGAATTTACTCATGGAATAATTGCTCATTTTTTTGGAGATTTGACACCCAAAAAAGAAGGAAGACTAACATTAAATCCTATACCTCATGTTGACCCCATTGGATTAATATTGCTTTTATTTATGAATTTCGGGTGGGCAAGGCCAATACACACTAACCCCTCAAACTTCAAAAACAAAAAGAAAGCTATGATTTTGGTTTCCCTAGGGGGTCCCATAGCGAATTTATTTGTAGCGGCTATATTTGCTATTATATTAAAACTCATGAATATATATCATATAAATGCAATTCAATATAACTGGGCCTTTGAAATGGTTAATTATGGTATAATGATAAATATTGTATTAGGAATTTTTAATTTAGTTCCTATTCCACCTTTGGATGGTTCTAAGATTTTATTTAATATTATTCCTCCTCGAACCTATTTTAAGATTATACAGTATGAATATATACTTCAAATGTTGTTGATTATCCTTTTACTTACAGGTATTATTCCTATGCTTATTAATCCTGTTATTACATATATCTATAAATTTCTACTTACTCTTATGGGGCTTATGTAGATTAATTTAATTGAGATGGGGTATTTATTTTGAGTATTACGGTAAGGTTAGAAGTCTTTGAAGGTCCCTTTGATTTGTTGTTTCATTTAATTGAAAAAAATAAAATTAATATATATGATATTCCCATATCTCTTATAACGGAGCAGTATATGGAATATATTGATTCTATAGAAGATAAAAACATGGAAAACATGAGTGAATTTTTGGTTATGGCAGCAACTCTTTTGGAAATCAAGTCAAAAATGCTTCTTCCAAACCTTAAAGAAGATGAAGAAGTAGATATAGACCCGAGGGAGGAATTGGTAAATAAGCTATTAGAATATAAAAAAATTAAGCATTTCTCTGAGGAACTAAAAGAAAGACAAAAAGAGGCTAAAAAGATATTTTTTAAATCTGCAGACCTACCGGAGCATCTAAAAAGTTTAATACAAGATGTACCAGTAGACATTGAGGAAGTGTTAGAAGGTGTTACACTTCAAAAAATGTTTTGTGTGTTTCAGGAATTATTAATAAGAAAAGAAAACAAAATTGATACTGTAAGAAGTGGGTTTAAATCTATTCAGAGAGATATTTACAAAATAGAAGATAAAGTTACATATATTCTAGATTTATTGGTATTATCTCCTGCCTTATATTTTCATGAGTTGTTTTATGATAATTGTGATAGAATGGAAATAGTAGTTACATTTCTAGCTTTATTGGAGCTTATACGTCATAAACGAGTAAAAATTAAACAAGAATATCCCTTTGAAAATATTTTTATTACAACCTATGATAGGATGGATGCAAATGAAGTTGATGGAAGCTGAGGCCGCAGTAGAGGCTATTCTTTTTATATCAGGAGAAGCAGTTACTTTAAAAAGGATATCAGAGATAATGGGAGAAAATATAGATAAAACAAAGCAAATAGTAGAAGCCCTAATGGAAAGATATAAAAAAGAAGAAAGAGGAATTCAAATTATTGAAATCAATAACGCATTTCAAATGTGTACAAGTCCAAAACTCTTTCAAATTATCCAATCTTTTTATCAAACCCCTAAAAAATTTAATATGACACAGGCAGTTTTAGAAACCCTCTCCATTGTCGCCTATAAACAACCAGTAACGAAAGCCCACATTGAAGAGATTAGAGGAGTTAATTCCGACTATGTCATAAATAAATTAATAGAATACAATCTAATCTGCGAAATAGGGAGGATGGATGCCCCGGGAAAACCGATTTTATTTGGAACCACTCAAGATTTCCTTAGGCACTTTGGTTTTAAATCTATCGAGGAACTACCTCAGCTTCAAGAAGAATTGCTTTTGAAATTACAAGATGAGGTAAAGGACGAAGTTAAACAAATAGGATTATTTGATGTTCAAAAGAAGTAAGTTCTTTTGAACATTTTTTGTATTGTTTATTATTCTTAGGGGAATATAAGCTTATAGAGTGTATTCTTGTTTAAGAGGAAACCTATAAGAATTGATAAGCGGGTGAAAAATTGAAGCTTATAATAGATTATAAAAAAAAAGAACACAACCAAATTTTAACGGTCAGTATATACCTGTTTAGATACATGAAGATATTCAGAATAAATCCTAGGGAACAGCTTTTGTACTATCTAAAAAGATATTTTGAGGGAGATAATAACAATACCTTTTCAATAAATTCATACATAAACTATAAATGTTTAGCAAAAATAATATGGTATAGATTAAAAAAGATAAAAAAACATATGGCCATTGATTATTTTGATTTGAGAACTATTATAGGCACCACAAATCCACTAGCTACGACATTTGCTTATGGAATTTTAAATAGAGTGCTCCCTAACTCTATATATTTTTTAAATGAAACAATCCCAATTAAGGATTACTATATTAAAATCATACCAACTTTTAGTTCTCAAAAGACTTTGATATCATTCACTGGTGTAGTTAACATAAGCACATTTTATATGCTTTACCAGTATATTTCAATAAAGAGGAGGTTGAAAAAATATGACAAATGCAAATCAGCATCCGATAGAATCCTTAATGAAAACGGCAATGGAAAATATCAAGGAAATGGTTGAAGTAAATACAGTTATAGGAGATGCTATTGAAACAGAAAATGGAACAATTATTATGCCAATAACAAAGATAGCCCTTGGATTTACAGCGGGAGGGGCTGAATACGGAGTGCCTAAGGAGGATTCAGAACCGGAAGATGGATCTCAAAACAGCACGGGAAGATATCCCTTCGGAGGAGGTAGTGGAGCGGGAATTAGCGTACAGCCTGTTGCTTTTATGGTTATGGACAAAGACAGTGTTAAAATGCTCCATGTAAATTATCATTTTGGTACCATGGCCAAAATTATGGAAGAAGCCCCTAATCTCATGACTAAGTTTTACAGTCATTTGGATTCAAAAGCAAAAAGCAAAAAGGGTCAAAAACATTCTCAGGAAGGAAAAATAATAACGAAGGTTTTAGAATTTGATGAATAAAAGGGGTAAGTATGTTTGACTAATCCTGCATAATACAAGTTAAATATTTATATGATGAAACAAAGAGTTTTTTAAAAGGAGTTAGTCATGAAGAAAAAAGTATTCTCTTGGGTTGCAACATTTATATTAGTCTTTTATTTTTGTCCTTCTTTGACCTATGGGGAAGAAGTGAAAGAGCCTAAGGTAGAATCACAATCCGCTATCTTAATAGAAGCTGATACCGGTAGAATTCTATGGGAAAAAAATGCTTATGAACCTAGGGCCATGGCAAGTACCACCAAGATAATGACCTGCATTATAGCCCTAGAAAATGGCAATCTTTCCGATGAAGTAATCGTAAGTAAAAGAGCAGCTAGGGCTCCTCAGGTCAAATTAGGATTAAGGGAGGGGGAAAAACAGCGTTTAGGAGATTTATTGTATGCATTAATGATGAAATCATCTAATGATGCAGCAGTTGTAATCGCTGAACATATAAGTGGTTCTGTCGAAGTCTTTTGTGAGAAAATGACCGAAAAGGCAAAGGAATTAGGAGCAAAGGATACAGTATTTAAAACTTCTAATGGATTGGATGCAGAAGGTCACGGTTCAACGGCTTATGATTTGGCCCTAATCACCCAATATGCAATGAAAAACCCCAAGTTTGTCGAAATCATTAATACAAAGCACCTAACTATCGGGGGAAATGGTGATTACCCTCCTTATAGCCTTGCCAATGCTAATAGATTTTTATACGATTTTCCAGGGGCAAATGGTGTTAAAACAGGTTATACGGGCAAAGCCGGCTATTGTTTTGTAGGGGCAGTAAAACAAAATGAGATGCAGCTTATCTCTGTAGTACTAGCCAGCGGATGGGGTTCAAGGGGAAAAGAGCAAAAATGGACCGATACAAGGAGAATTATGGATTACGGTTTTAAAAATTTTAAGAAAGAAACGCTCTTAGAAAAAGGGAAACTTTTAAAGACCATACCCGTAAAGCGCTCAAGAGAAGATAAGATTTCATTATATTCCAATGAAAAAGTCATATATACCATTAAGGAATCAGAAAAATCAAAGATTAAAATAAAGATAACGGTTCCTGATTATATAGAGGCCCCTATCACTAAAGGCCAAAAAATAGGTGTTACAAAAATATATATAGGGGATGAACTTTGCAAAGTCATACCTCTTATTGCGGATAGAGATATTGAACGTCATGACTTTCCCACTTCCTTGAAAAAAGTGCTAAACAATTGGTTAAAAATAACTAAATAAGGTATAATAGCAGATGGAAGATATTATTCTTCCATCTCTTTTTTAAATAAGATTCATTTTTAAAAGAAGAACTCTTGTGTACTAAGGAGGGTACCATGGATATTAGACTCCAAAAGTATTTGGCAGATGCCGGCATTGCTTCAAGGCGAAAAGCGGAAGAGTATATAAAACAAGGCAGGGTAAAGGTAAATAACGAAGTTATTACGGTCCTAGGCATTAAGGTTAATCCAAATAGGGATAGGGTTCACTTTGATAATAGGATAGTCGAAATAAAAAATAGCAAAGTATATATTCTATTGAATAAGCCGGAAAACTATGTTACAACAGTTGAAGATCAGTTTAATAGACCTACGGTTATGGATTTACTTCATATGGTAGAGGAGAGAGTTTATCCAGTTGGAAGATTAGATTACAACACATCAGGACTTCTTCTTCTTACCAATGACGGGGATTTAACCTATAAGATAACTCATCCGAAACACCATGTAGATAAAACGTATGTTGCTACGGTAAGGGGTATCCCCAAAAAAGATTCTCTAGAGAAGCTCAGAGAAGGGATTATTATAGAGGGCTATAAAACAGCACCTACTAAAGTAAAAATTCTAACTAAATCTAGCAATACTTCGGTTCTTCAGATAATAATTCACGAAGGAAGGAATAGACAGGTGAGAAAAATGTGCGAAGCTATTGGCCACCCTGTTATAACTTTAAAGAGAACAGCCATCGGAGGTATTTCTTTAGGGGAGGTTCCTGTTGGTAAATTTAGGAGATTAACAAAAGAAGAGGTACATTACTTAAAAACATTATAGTACTTCCAAAAGGTAAAAAATAATAAGATTGTAATTTGATAAAAAGATGTTATTGGGGACTATCTGACGTGATAGTATACCTAGTTGTATACTATCGGAATCTGTCGAATAATTAACAAAGTAGGAGGTTGTATGGATATATTAAAAACTAAACAAACACTCTTTTATAATTTTATAGGTTCTAAGGAAAAGTACGAAGATGCAAACATTATATTATTTGGGGTGCCCATGGATTTTACAACTAGCTTTAGACCTGGGACAAGGCAAGGGCCTATGAAGATTAGGGAAGTATCCATAGGAATAGAAGAATACAGCTTTTATCAAAACAAGAGCCTAGAAGAAATTTCCTATTACGATGGTGGAGATTTGGATCTTCCCATTGGTAATGTGGACAAATGTCTAGAATTGATATCCAAAGCCACTGCTGAAGTTTTAAGGGATAATAAGTTTCCTATAGTTATAGGCGGAGAACATTTAATAAGCCTTCCTGTCATAAAGGAAGTTTACAACAAATATGGGGATGATTTAATTTTGCTACATATCGATGCCCATGCAGATCTTAGGGAAGACTATATTGGTGAAAACAGATCCCACGCAACAGTCATAAGACGCTGTTGTGATTTTATAAATTCCAAAAACATATATCAGTTTGGAATTCGTTCCGGCACGAAGGAAGAATATCTATATGCAAAAAGCAATACTAACTTTTATCCTTTTAAACTATTAGAACCCTTGAAAAAATGCATAAAAGATTTACAAAAAAGGCCGATTCATATAACCCTAGATATCGATGCCTTAGACCCGGCTTATGCCCCTGCTACTGGAACACCTGAGGCTGGAGGAATATCCTCTAAAGAAATGTTAGATGCAATTTTACTTATGTCCTCCCTTGATATAGTAGGTTTTGATTTGGTTGAAGTTTCTCCCATATATGATGTTGCTGACAGAACCTCACTTTTAGCAGCAAAACTTATTAGGGAAGTAATGCTTATGGTATCTAAGTAGGTGATAATTTGTTCCTAAAGGCGAAATTAACAGATATTGTTCATGAATTATTAAAATCAAGGATTAACATGGGGGATACAGTAATTGACGCTACAGCAGGTAATGGTTTTGATACGATATTTCTAGCTAAGGCAGTAGGGGAAAAGGGAAGGGTAATAAGTTTTGATATCCAAAAAAAGGCTATTTATAATACCAAAGATTTATTAATGCAAGAGGGATTATTAGATAGAGTAAAACTGATTCAAGATTCCCATAGTAATATAGATAAATATGTTACAAATCCTATTGCTGGGGCTATGTTTAATTTGGGATATCTACCTAAAGGTGATGGGGAAGTAATCACTAAGGCACACTCAACCCTGAAGGCTTTAGAAAAGGCTTCTTCTTTATTAATGCCTGGGGGAGTTATAAGTGTTATAAGCTACTGGGGTCATCCAGGAGGATTAGAGGAAAAAGAGGCTGTAGAAAATTTTTTAAGTAAGTTAGAAAGTGAAAAATTTATAACAGCTAAGTTTAATTATCTTAATAGAGGGGGGTATCCGCCTATTATATATTTTCTGGAAAGAATCTAAATTCTATATTTATTTTATTATGGCAAATCCCTTGCACGGGGTAATAGAATAATGTAGAATATATTTGGCGATTGTCGCGTTTTTAACAGAGCCTAAAATTTAAAAATGGAGGGTTATAAATGAGTACATTGTCTAAGGTAAATGAACTCAATGCGCGTCGCTCTGCTATAGTTATGGGCGGCGGTGAAGAAAAGATTAAAAAACTTCACAGCGCTGGAAAACTAACAGCTAGAGAACGCATTGAAAGATTTCTTGATGAAAGTAGTTTTGTAGAAGTAGGCGCATTTGTGAATCATCGTTCTACAGATTTCAATTTGGCACAAAAGGATACCCCAGCGGATGGAGTGGTTACAGGGTATGGTACAGTAGAAGGCAGATTAGTATATGTGTATAGTCAGGATCCTACAGTACTTGGTGGCTCAGTTGGTGAGATGCATGCACAAAAAATTTGTTCCCTTTACGACCAGGCAATTAAAATGGGGGCACCTATTGTTGGATTTTTGGATTCTGCGGGATTAAGACTGCAAGAAAGTGTAGATGGCCTAAATGGCTATGGTAATTTATTTGTGAAACAATCCCTAGCTTCTGGGGTGATTCCACAAATCACCATAGTAATGGGAGAGTGCGCAGGTGGAGCAGGCTGTATAGTTGGACTTTCAGATTTTACTTTTATGATCACAAAAAATGCAAGATTATTTATGAATAGTCCAAACACGATAGAAGAGTCAGGAAGCAAAGGTGTCACTTTTGAAACTATCGGTAGCACTAATATACATACCGAAAAAAGCGGAATGGTACATTTTCAATACGACAATGAACAAGACAGCATTGAAAATGCAAGAAAGTTCCTTAGCTATCTTCCAACAAATAATATGGAGGATGCTCCCTTTTATGAAGTTACAGATGATTTAAATCGTATAGATTCAGTTCTGAATTCTATCATACCAGATGATATAAACATTTCCTTTGATATAAAAACAATTATTGCATCTTTAGCAGACGAGAGGGAACTTATAGAAATTCAAGCTCAATATGCTAAGAATATAGTAATTGGTTTTATCCGTCTTAATGGAGCCACAGTAGGTATAATAGCAAACCAATCCCAAGAAAAGGAAGGCCTATTAGATAGTAATGCGGCAGAAAAAGGGGCAAGATTTGTCAATTTTTGCAATGCATTTAATATCCCTATAGTTTCTATTACCGACGTGGGAGGATTTAAGTCTTCCGTCGAAGAAGAACAAAGGGGAATACTAAGAAGTGGGAGCAAGCTAGTATATGCCTTTGCTAATGCAACAGTTCCAAAGGTAAACATCATAGTTAGAAAGGCTTTTGGTAGTGCTTATATAGCAATGAATAGTAAACATATAGGAGCCGATATTGTTTTTGCATGGCCTACTGCTCAGATTTCTGTAATGAATCCGGAAGGGGCAGTAAACATAATGTATGCTGAGGAATTAAAAACTTCCCCAGATCCAAATGCCTTAAGGAGTTCAAAAATAGAGGAATTTTCTAATATGCAAGCTAGCCCTTATGCTATAGCTACCAGAGGATATATTGATGATATAATTGAGCCAGCAGCGACAAGAAAACGTGTAATTGCAGCATTAGAAATGCTTTATAGCAAGAGGGAAGAACGACCTGCAAAAAAACACAGTACCGTTTAAATAAATTTGGGGTGATAAAATGGATGAGCTTATGAAAGGCCTAATGGTAACAGTCATTGGTATGGGCATCACATTTCTTGCATTAACAGCTTTATCATATATTCTTGATTTATTCCGCATTATTGCTGAGGGTTCTTCCCCAAAAAAGGTAGAAGGGCCCGAACAAGAAGAGGCAGTTATTGAGAAAAGGACCCATGAAGAAGCTAAGGAAGAAGATCTAGAATTAGTTGCTGTAATTACTGCAGCAATAGCGGCTAGTCTAGATACTACAGTCGATAACCTAAAGGTTCGTTCCTTTAGGAAAATTCATTCCAATGTTTCGGAATGGAAGAAGGTAGGACGTATAAATCAAACCGAAAGAATATTTTAATCAAGTTTGAATATTAAAGGAGGAGTTAAAATGAAAAAATTTCAAGTTACTATAAACGGTAATTCATATGAAGTAGAAGTAGAAGAGTTACAAGGCGGACAAGCACCAGCAGCACCAGCACCAGCAGCGCCAGCACCAGCAGCAGCACCGGCACCGGCACCAGCTGCTGCACCGACAACGGCAGGAGGTATTAAAGTAACCTCCCCTATGCCTGGAACCATTTTAGATATCAGAGTTAATGTGGGGGATAGTGTAAAAGAGGGAGATCCTATTGTTATATTAGAAGCAATGAAGATGGAAAATGAAATCGTAGCAACAGAAAATGGTAAAATTGCGTCTATAAATGTTTCTAAAGGAACAAATGTAAATACAGGAGATTTAATCGCAACCATCGGCTAACATTCAACCATCGTTTGAAAAGGAGGGAGCAAATCAAATGGACTTTATAAATATGATAGTAGAATCATTAAGCGAATTATATTCTACTTCGGGATTTGCCGGCTTAACTATAAGCAATGTAATTATGATAGGCGTCTCACTAATACTTTTATATCTTGCAATTAAAAAAGAATATGAGCCTTTACTTTTATTACCTATTGCCTTTGGAATGCTACTTACTAATTTACCTTTGGCAGGGTTAATGGCAGGACCGAAAAATGGTGAGATAGGCGGTATTCTTTATTACTTATATCAAGGGGTTAAGTTAGGGATTTTCCCACCGCTTATCTTCTTAGGGGTAGGAGCAATGACTGACTTCGGACCACTTATTGCAAACCCAAGAAGTATTTTATTAGGGGCTGCAGCACAATTTGGTATTTTCTTTGCTTTTTTAGGAGCATTAGTATTGAAATATATTATTCCGGCTATTCATTTTACTGGTGCAGAAGCGGCGAGTATCGGGATTATTGGGGGGGCTGATGGTCCTACAGCAATATACCTAACATCAAAATTAGCTCCGCATTTGTTAGGACCTATTGCAGTGGCAGCTTACTCATATATGGCCTTAGTACCAATTATTCAGCCACCAATTATGAAAGCATTAACAACTAAGGAACAAAGAAAAGTTAAAATGGAGCAGTTAAGGCCGGTTTCACAAAATGAAAAGATTTTATTCCCAATTATCGTTACAATTTTAGTTTCCCTATTACTTCCATCAGCAGCACCCCTTATAGGAATGCTTATGTTTGGTAATCTACTAAAAGAAAGCGGTGTTGTGAGTAAGTTAGTAGACACAGCATCCAATGCGTTGATGTATATAATTACTATTTTCTTAGGGACTACCGTTGGGGCTACAGCCAGTGCAGAAAACTTCTTAAATCCTAAGACATTGGGTATTTTAGCTCTAGGTCTTATAGCCTTTTCAATAGGGACGGCAACTGGTGTGATTTTTGGAAGGATTATGCACAAATTATCAGGAGGAAAGGTTAATCCTTTAATCGGTGCTGCCGGAGTTTCTGCAGTACCTATGGCAGCTAGGGTAGTTCAAAAAGTAGGAAAAGAAGAAAATCCATCGAACTTTCTTCTTATGCATGCTATGGGTCCAAACGTTGCAGGAGTAATTGGTTCTGCAGTGGCTGCAGGAGTGTTATTATCGATATATGGTTAATTAATTAAGAAGGAGGTAGAAAGATGTCAGAACAACTTAAAAATAGGCCGGTAAAGATTACGGATACCACATTTCGTGATGCCCATCAATCTTTAATTGCAACAAGGATGAAAACTGAAGATATGCTTCAGATAGCAGAAAAAATGGATAAGGTAGGCTTTTATTCTATGGAAGTATGGGGAGGAGCAACTTTTGATGCTTCCCTACGTTTCTTAAAGGAAGATCCCTGGGAACGTCTTAGAAGGCTAAGAGCTACTATTAAAAATACCAAGCTTCAAATGCTTCTTAGGGGACAAAACCTACTGGGATACCGTCATTATGCCGATGATGTTGTAGAATATTTTGTTCAAAAGAGTATCGCTAATGGGATAGACATTATTCGTATATTTGATGCTTTAAATGATCCGAGAAATTTAGAAACTGCTATTAGATCAGCAAATAAAGAAAAAGGCCATGCCCAAGTTGCAATTTCTTATACATTAAGTGAAGTTCATACCCTAGAGTATTATGTTAAGCTTGCTAAGCAATTTGAAAACATGGGGGCAGACTCTATCTGTATTAAAGATATGGCAGGATTATTAGTTCCATATGCAGCTTTTGAATTGGTTTCTGCCTTAAAGAGCGCTATTAAAATACCTGTGCAAATTCACAGTCATTATACCAGTGGTGTTGCCGGAATGTCATACCTTAAAGCAGTAGAAGCAGGAGCTGATATAATTGATACAGCTATGTCTCCTTTTGCGATGGGAACTGCACAACCCGCTACCGAAGTTATGGTCGAGACTTTTAGAGGGACACCATATGATTCGGGTCTTGGTCAAGAAATATTGGCAGAAATCGCCGATTACTTCAGACCGCTTAGGGAAAAATCTATGGATGAAGGTCTTCTAAATCCAAAGGTTTTAGGAGTAGATATCCAAACATTACTGTATCAAGTACCTGGTGGAATGCTGTCTAATCTAGTTTCTCAGCTTAAGAACCAAAATGCTGAAGACCGTTTTTATGATGTATTAAAAGAAATTCCAAGGGTAAGGGCAGACTTTGGGTATCCTCCACTAGTTACTCCCTCTAGCCAGATTGTTGGTACCCAGGCGGTTCTTAATGTATTAATGGGTGAAAGATATAAGATGGTTACAAAGGAATCTAAGGCAATAGTCCGTGGAGAATATGGTAGGACACCAGTTTCGATTTCTGATGAAATAAGAAAGAAGATTATTGGTGACGAAGAGCCTATTACTTGCAGACCTGCAGATTTACTAGAACCTGAATTAAAGAAAATCGAAGCAGAAATGAAACAATATAAAGAGCAAGATGAGGACATTTTATCTTATGCATTATTCCCACAGGTTGGAGAAGACTTTTTCAAATACCGTCAAGCACAAAAAACAAAAATCGATCCTATTTTAGCAGATGCAGAAAATAAGGTTTATCCGGTATAGAAAGATTAAAAAGAACAAGCAAATTTGCTTGTTCTTTTTAGCAATTTTTATGAAGGTATACCTCATTTACCCGGTTACTTTTGAATCTTAATATCTTACTTTTTTCAGAAGGATTCATTTTTTTGCCACATTTAAGGCAATGGTATTCTCGTGTTAGCGGGAGATAGTCGTAGCTTACTTCTATAGGGAGATTTCCATACTTATCCCAGCTTCTCCATCCTATTTTACATAATTTTGTTCTTTTGTCGTAATCTGCATAGACCCATTTTAATATTCTATGAAAATGAAATGGGTATTTGGTATACTTTATAAATGCTTCGGGAAAGCCTAAAGAAATAACGTATTCCTCGAAACGTTTTTCAACTCTTTCTTGAAGGGGGCCGTCGATAACTGTGTTAGACCATATATAGTTTTCTTTATCAAGCCATTTTCTAAGTCCATCAAACATATAGCCACGGCATATCTTTATGGATTCATTCTCTTTTACATCTAATTTTTTAAAACTTCTTTGGATTATTTTAACAACATAATTTAAATAGGCCTTCTTTTTCATATTTGTTTTTGAATAGTAATTAAGAGGTATAATTTCATCGGTATATTCTTTTGTTTCGATACGATAAACTCCGATAATTGTGCCACCAATAAAGCTTCCACTACCGGCATCATCTATTTCAATCAAAGAAATCAACTCCATTTTTCAGGCAATTATAAAGATTAATTTGGAAGATCATACAAAACACCATAATAATAATCTAGTTATTATATAAAAATATGACAATTTCAATTAAAGAATTCTTATTTCTTATAATATTATTTGTAAAAATTTATTTTTTATATATAATAATTAATATGAAATAATTTTCAAACAAGGATTCAAATGTATAAAAATTAATTATTGTATGCGAGGGGTCAATATGCACAAAAAGAATGATTTAATTCAACGGATTCATAATAGCCTGCCTAAATTAAGTAAGGGACAGAGGCTTATTGCAAACTATATCCTAAATCATTATGAAAAGGCGGTTTTCTTAACTGCTGCAAAACTAGGGAATATAGTAGGAGTTAGTGAATCGACAGTGGTTCGCTTTGCAAACGAGTTGGGATATGATGGTTATCCTAAATTGCAAAGGGCATTAGAGGAATTGGTAAAAAACAGGCTTACTTCTGTTCAAAGAATGGAGGTCGCATCTGATAGGCTAGAGCAGCAACATGTTTTAAAACATGTACTTCAGTCTGATGCGGAAAAAATCAAATGCACTTTAGAAGAGATTGATGAAGAAACCTTCGATAAATCTGTAGATATCATATTAAATGCCCGCCAGATTTATATTCTAGGGGTTAGAAGTTCTGCTGCATTAGCCAGTTTTCTTGGATTTTATTTTAATCTTTTGTTTGACAATATAAAATTAATTCATACAAACAGTGTAAGTGAAATGTTTGAGCAAATTTATAAGATTAAATCTGATGATGTGGTAATAGGAATTAGTTTTCCCAGATATTCAAAAAGAACTATAAAGGCAATGGAGTTTGCTAAAACCCAAGGAGCAGCTGTTATTACAATTACCGATAGTCCTCTTTCCCCAATGACACAGTATGCCGATTATAGTTTATTAGCTAGAAGTGATATGGCATCCTTTGTGGATTCTCTAGTAGCCCCAATGAGTGTACTTAATGCATTGATTGTAGCCCTAAGTCTAAGAAAAAAAGAGGAGATATCAGATACATTAAGCAAATTAGAAAATATATGGACAGAATACCAAGTATACGATAATCAAGATGAGGATTTAAATTTAACTTATTCATTAAATAAAAAATAAGGTGGCTAAATATGTTGAGGTTATTTCTTATAAGACATGGAGAGACCGAATGGAACTCCCTAAATAAGTACCAGGGAACACGGGATATCCCTTTAAGTTGTACGGGAATTAAGCAGGCAAAACTACTGGCTGATAGGATGAAAAACTACAAAATAGATGCTGTTTTTTCTTCGAATCTATTGAGGGCTTACGAAACAGCAGAAAATATTTCAAAAACAGGGAATATACCTTTGGGAATAATTCCACAGCTTAGGGAAATTAATTTTGGAGAATGGGAAGGTCATACTACAGGGGAATTAAAAAAACTATATGGTGAAGATTATGAACGGTTTTTAATTCAACCCCATAAATATAATTTTCCGGGGGAAGGAAGCATGCAGGCTGTTCAAGCGAGAATGAAAAAGGCAATTGAAATTATAACAGATAAGCATTGTAGAGGGAATATTGCGGTTGTCTCCCATGGAGGGGTATTAAAAATATTGATTTTGACCTTGCTAAATATGGATTTAGGCTTTTATAAAAGTTTTTGGTTAGGGAATACTTCCTTATCCATTATAGACAGAAAGGATACTGGAAACTGGGTGCTAAGTCTTTTGAATGATAGCAATCACTTACAAATTTCTAGTCCTTCTAAACAACCTTCAATTAGTTAGGAGAATAGTTTATGTCAATAGGTGCCATAAGAGGTGCAATAACAATCGAAGAAAATACTAGAGAAGAAATTCTAGGAAACACGGTTATACTTCTTAAAGAAATTATATCTAAGAACAATATAAACATAGATGATATTATTTCCATAACATTTACAGCAACAAATGATATTGATGCAGCTTATCCAGCAGTAGCTGCAAGAAATCTTAATATTACCCATGCAGCCCTATTATGTTTTCAGGAAATGAATGTAATGGGAAGTCTTAGAATGTGCATACGGGTTATGCTTCAGATTAAAACAGTCAAATCCCAACAAGAAATGAAACATATCTATCTAAAAAGAGCATCATCTTTAAGACCGGATTTATCTTTGTAGGGATTAGGCTATGGTTGGACTTTAAAATTAGACAGGATAAAGGCCTATCCTATTAAGCAGTATTATATAAAAGGGAGGTAGATTTATGAGGCATTATGCCATTGCAATAGATGGGCCGGCAGGAGCCGGAAAGAGTACAATTGCAAAACAAGTAGCAAACCATCTAAATATTGTATACGTTGATACAGGAGCAATGTATAGGGCAGTTGCTTTATACTGCATTCAATATGGAATTAATTATAATGACCAAGAGGAAGTTAAAAAAATATTAGATGAAATTAACATTAAGATAGAATACAAAGAAGATAACCAAATAATTTTATTAAATAATAAGGATATAACAGAAGAAATTCGTACACAAGAAGTTACAAAGGCAGCTTCGACGGTTGCAACAATCCATGCTGTGCGTATAAAAATGGTAGAATTCCAAAGAGATATAGCTAAGGATACATCTGTTGTTATGGATGGTAGGGATATTGGCACTTGTGTGTTACCCAATGCAAATATTAAAATATTTCTTACTGCCAGTGTAGAAGAAAGAGCGCAAAGGAGATATAAAGAACTATGTCAAAAAGGTATAGAATGTACTAAAGGACAGATTAAAAGTGAAATAGAAGCTAGGGATAAAAACGATTCGACAAGAAAATTTTCACCCCTAACTAAAGCAGAAGATGCTATTGAAATAGATACAACACATTACACCATAGGAGAAGTCGCCAATAAAATTATTAAAATCATAGAATCAGTGCAATGAATACTATTTAAAGGGTTGCTAATTTAGAGTTGAATAATTTCATATCTAGTGATAAAATTGGTATAATTGTAGGTGCGTATGCTCCTGCTTGTATAATAAAGGAGGTTATTACAGCATGAATGATTTGGAAAATCACACTAGTGAAAATTTTGAAGAATTGTTAAATCAATCTTTGATAACATTAAGAAGTGGAGAGATTGTAAAAGGGACTATTATTAATGTAACTGATACAGAAGTATCTGTTAATCTTGGTTATAAATCCGACGGAATTATTACTAAAACTGAACTTTCTAATGACCCTAATATTAATCCTAAAGATGAATTTAAAATTGGGGATGAAATAGATGTATACATTCTGAGGGTAAATGATGGAGAAGGCATTGTAGAGTTATCTAAAAAACGAGTAGATGCTCAAAAAGGTTGGGATATGATACAAAAATCTTTTGAAGAAGGGACCGCATTAAAGGGTAAAGTTATTGAAGTAGTTAATGGCGGAGTAATAGTTATGAGCAATGAAGTAAGAGTCTTTATTCCTGCCTCTTTAATGGGACCGAGATATATACAAGATTTAAATCAATTCTTAGGAGAAGTAATTGAATACAAAATAATTGAACTTGATAAGCGAAGACGCAAGATAGTAGGGGATCATAAGCAAATTTCCCTAAAAGAAAGAGAAAAGAAAAAAGAAGAGGTACTAAGCACCCTTGAAGTGGGGCAAAAGGTAAAGGGAATTATAAGCAATTTAACTGATTTTGGAGCTTTTGTTGATTTAGGTGGAATAGATGGACTGGTTCACGTTTCACAAATATCATGGAAAAAGATAAAGAAACCAGGGGATGTTCTTAAGATAGGGCAAGAGGTAGAAGTAATCGTAACAGAAATAAACAAAGAAAATAATAAAATTTCCTTATCTATGAAAAAAAATGAAGATAATCCTTGGGAAAAGGTAGTGGAGAAATATCCAGTAGACTCAGTAATAAAAGGTAAAATCGTAAGGATGGCGCCTTTTGGGGCATTTGTTGAATTAGAAGAAGGGGTTGATGGATTAATCCATATATCTCAAATTGCTAATAAACATGTGGTTAAACCAGAGGATGAACTAAAAATAGGAGAGATTGTTGAAGTAAAAGTGCTTGACATTGATATAGATAAAAAGAAGATTAGTCTTAGTAAAAAACAAGTGGAGCAAAGTGCTTTTGAGGAAGAATAAAATGCGGCGATAGCCACATTTATTATATAAAAAGCTATAATACTTTATGCGGGGAGGTATACATGACTAAAACATATGAGGATTTTAAAAAAGAAGTATTAATTATGTCGGGAATTGACTTGCATAGTTATAAAGAAAGACAAATGAAAAGACGAATAGATGCTCTAATCAAAAAAAATAATTATGAGGATTATTCTTCATATCTCAATGCACTAAAAGATGATAGGAAGTTATATACAGAATTTATAAATTATCTTACTATTAATGTTTCTGAATTTTTTAGGAATCCAGCTCAGTGGGAGGTATTAGAAAGAGATGTTCTCCCATATTTATTAGAAAAGTCCCCTACATTAAAAATTTGGAGTGCTGCATGTTCAACAGGGGATGAGCCATATTCATTGGCAATGCTACTGACGAAATTTTTTCCTTTATCTAAGATTAAGATATTTGCTACAGATATTGACAGGCAGGTTCTTGAGAAAGCCCAAATGGGATTGTACAATAAAAAAAGCATTGAAGGTGTTCCCAAGGAGTTTTTAACTAAATACTTTGAAAAAGTGGGAGATTCCTATAGAATATCCAATCAAATTAGGAACTGTATCGAATTTAAACAACATAATCTATTGAAGGATATCTATCCTTCTCAATGTGATTTAATTGTATGTAGAAATGTTTTAATATATTTTACTGAAGAAGCTAAGAGTGAAATATATAAAAAGTTTAATGCCTCGCTAAAAACAGGGGGAGTTCTATTTGTGGGAAGTACTGAGCAGATTATTCTCTCCCATAAATATGCCCTTGCCCCTATGAAAACATTTTTTTATAAAAAGGAAGAAAATATATAGAAAAAAATAAAAAGTAGTCCTGGGACTACTTTTTATTTTTTTCTGTTACATCTTCAGTGGTAGAGTAAGCCCCTAGAATATAAAAATTGCCTTGTTATTTCAATAATAGGATATATATAAAAGGTATAAAAAAAAATAAAAGGGTTAAAATTACACATATAAACTATTGACAAATGGATTAAGCAGTGCTAAAATAAATTCTTGTCGGATAAAATAAATATCTGAGCGGATGTGGCGGAATTGGCAGACGCACTAGACTTAGGATCTAGCGCCTTTGGCGTGGGGGTTCGACTCCCTTCATCCGCATTAGCCATACTATATAAATTGTATGCTATTGTTATGCAGTGATAAGATACAGTTTAAAATGTTTCAAAAAAAATGTTGACAAAGTGATTTTAATTTGTTATTATAGTTTTTGTCGACACGGTTCGACAAAAAAAGCAACAAATGTCACAAAATGTAAAATTAAAAAGTATTGACACGATAAAAATTTTGTGATAAGATATGATTCGTTGTCGCTTTTAAGATAAACAAGCACACAACAAATTGATCCTTGA
>JAAYQR010000021.1 GCA_012519205.1 Candidatus Epulonipiscium sp.
GCGAACCTTAGGATACCCCTATTATACCGATTAAATATATTTGCTCTTTCTGGTGATAATACTATATAAAAAGAGTATGTCCTAGGACATACTCTTTTTATTATTAATTTGTTAATTCTACTAGCTTTACAATCATTTTTGCTACAGCTGCACGCGTTGCTTTACCTTTAGGATCAACTTTATTATCGCCAACCCCACCAACGATATCTAAAGCCCTTCCTGCCTTTATGCTTTCCCTAGCCCAGCTTGAGACCTTATCCATATCTGCAAAGTCCGCTTCTTCATAACCTGAAATATCATTTAAATTAATTTGTGTTAAATATTTATAAGCTGCCATAATCATGGTAAACATTTGCTCTCTATTTATTGCTTCATCAGGTCTGAAAGTTCCATCGGAATATCCTCCTACAATTTCTGCATCCCTAAGAGCTAGGGCATATCCATAATAGTATGCATCTTCCTTTAAATCACTAAATGGATTTTGATATTCCTTATTAGGATTAATTCCTAGGGCCCTACCTATGAAAGTTACCATTTGACCCCTTGTTACCAATTGGTCTGGAGCAAATAAGTTTTCTGTTATTCCACCGGTAATATGTCTCGCCGCTAAAACTTCTATAACCTCTTTTGCCCAGTGGTTTTGGATATCGGTAAAGGTCTTATTATACTCCATCACCATGTAGGTGCTAAAGTGGTCCGTTTCAAAGATTATAGCATTTTCTTCAAATTTACCACCCTTAAATTCTACATTAGCATTATCACCTATATAATAAACCCCTGCTTTACGTTTATCCTTAATACTATCTAAATCCTTTTTATCCATTGGAATTCGCACTTTAACTTTATAGTTAAATTGTTTGATTTTAGTTTTATTTCCATTGGTATCTATAGCTAATGCCTCAAAATCAAATGGTATTCCATAGGATATTAATCCTTTATTTTTGCTTGCTAGTTTTTGCTTTAGTATATCAATATCCTTGGTGGGTTCTCTATTTATAAGAATATCCTTCGCATTAATTAGGATATTGCTACTAATAGCTCCTGCCGGTAAAACTATATCTCCACTAGGAGTTTTGATTTGAAGAGCAATGGCTTTTTCTTTTAGTTCTGCCATAATATCAGCCGGAATCATAACTTCTATAGTATCTTTTTTATCTATATTTTCTATATTAATAGTAATGGCTATATTCTCTTTTATGAGGGTTTCTATTTCTTTACTATTAATATCTTTGATACTATTTATAACTTTTTCCAAAGCTTTATTAGCATCTTCTATTGCCTTTTTCAAATCCTCTTTATCTGCTTTTACAACCTTTTTACCACCTTTTTCTTCTACCTTAGGTGTTAATTGTCCTACTTGATTTAAGATATTAGAAATATATTCTGCCTGCTTTTTATTTACCTTAACTTCCTTATCTAATATCTTATCTAGTATCTTATTGGCTTGTTCAGAAGTAACCTTATCTAAATCCTTAAGATCCTCTAAGTCTTTAACTTTGTCTACTATCTTATCCTTAGGTTTAGAAGGAGAGCCTCCACTAGAACCACCGGAGCTTCCCGAACCCCCGTCTCCTGGTTCTTCTGGTTTGCTAGGTTCTTCTTTCTTAATTTTACCTAGTATAAAGGTTCCCCCATCTTCCATAGAAGGGAGAGTTATAACCACTGTACCTTCTTCACCCACTGTATACTTTTTACCACCGTATGTTTCTTCTATTTCTTCCCCTTTAGCAAATGGTACTGATAATTCTAACCCTTTGGCATCTCCTAGATTTAATCCAACTAAAACAGATTCATTCTTGTGTTTTCTTTCAAATACAAGATATCCATCAGCATTGGAGCCTGCCAATTTTGTGCGGTTCCCTTTCGCAAATATATCTAAATATTTTTGTCTTGCACTAAATATCTTTCTGTAGTGAGATAGAACATCGTTGCCTTCTACTTCATCCCATGGCATATCATAACGGTTGTCATAATATGGATAGTTACTCTTCCCACCTAAACCTAATTCTTCACCGTAGTAAATAACCGGTTGCCCCTTAGATGTAGCCTGAAGGGAAGCCGCTATCTTAAGCTTATTCTTGTCATTTCCTACGCGGGTTAAAAATCCATCTTCATCATGACTTCCAAGGAATTGGCCGAACATATAATCATTGCCTATTACTTGGTTTCGATTTTCTAAATAGCTTTCTACTCCATCAATATTTCCATTTACGAAGTCTGCAGCCTTATATTTAAAATCAAAATCAAGTAAAGAATCCATCTTTCCATTACTTAGATGTCCTAAATCATTTCCGGGTGTTGCACCGTATGATTCACCTATCATTTTAAAGTCCGGTTTAACTTTGGTTAAGGCATTCTTAAATGCTACCAACATTTCATTTTGAACATGCTTTACAGTATCTACACGGAAATAATCTATGGTGTTTCCCTTAGAAGTTCTTGCGATTTCATCAACCCAAGCAACTTGCCAACTAATAACTTGATCCCTAACTTCTGGATCTTCTGTTATGAAGTCTGGAAGCCCTGATAATTCTCCTGTAATGTCATCTCCATCTACAGGGTTTTCTCTAAACATTCCCTTAAATCTATCCCTATCTTCATCTGTTGGATATCCGATGACACTATCTGAGTCCTCTTCAACTACCCTTAAACCATATCCTGCATGGTTGATAACTACGTCTACCATAATCTTAATGCCTTTTTCATTAGCTGCATCGATTAGATTATGGAATTCTTCTACAGTTCCCAAATGAGGATTAAGCCTTTCAAAATTGCTTGCCCAATATCCATGGTATCCATAGAAAGGAGTAATATGCGGATCTTGATAAAATCTTACATCATGTTTAATATTTTCTACTATAGGAGTAATCCAAATGGTATTAACCCCTAATTGTTTTAAGTAGTCTAATTTTTGTGTAACTCCCTTAAAGTCTCCTCCGTGATATGCACCAGGAGCATCTAAATCATAATCCCCTATACCATATGGATCATTATTGGATTTATCTCCATCATTGAATCTATCAGTTAGCATGAAGTAGATTACAGCCTCATCCCAATCAAAGTCTGCCTTTTTAGTTTTAGCTCTTGTTTTTACTTCCACATTTGTAGAAGTTCTATGAACTATTCCATATTCGTCTAATATTTCTATTGGAAGTGTTTTAACTCCTGCTGCAACCTTCTGCGAAACTGCAATCGTAACAGCATTTAACTCCGTAGGTATTTCCACCTTATTGCTTCCACCAATAGTACTTAAATCAACATGGATTTCTTTTGCCTTTACATCTTCACCGGTTTTTGTGTTTTTTATATCAAGAGTAAGTACAGCATTTTGATTATAATCAATAACCTTTGGTTCTACAGCCACCTTGATATCTAAGTCCAGCTTAACAATCTCAATAATTGACTTTCCAGTATCATCAGTGTTTTTAGGGTCACTTATTTCTATTGTTTCGCCATCTTTAATAATCCTAAATAGGTATTCATAAATACCTTCCTCGGCATTTTTAATGGTATATTTGAAATACTCATTTTGCTTATCATAGATCATTTCGTAAGCAATACCATTTATAACTACCTCTACCTTTTCAATGGTGTCTAACTTATCTTCTTTATAGAGCTCTTCATCCCTATAATAGAAGGTAATATCTCCATCCCTTAAGACTGGTCCACTTACATAAGGCACAACAAGTAATTCTTTTACCATGCTTCTAACTGTAACTTTTGTTATTACTTGCTCTGGATGAAGAGTAATATATCTATCGTCTTGGATATCTTGTTTAGCAGTATCCCAATCGGTTCCCTTTCTTACAATAAAACCTACACTAGTAACCCCTGGAGCTACTTTTATGGTTGTCTTAGCATAATCAGAATTTATTTCAGTGAAATCAACTTGATCTACATCTTCTGTACCTGTGCCCCATACCCACAGATTCCAGTCTTCATATTTTCCATCTTCTCTTACATATTTTAATTCAATAGCTCTTTGCTCATATTTTTTAACTACAATCTCTT
The DNA here is from genome assembly GCA_012519205.1 of Candidatus Epulonipiscium sp. Lineage (NCBI taxonomy): Bacteria > Bacillati > Bacillota > Clostridia > Lachnospirales > Lachnospiraceae > Candidatus Epulonipiscium > Candidatus Epulonipiscium sp. The sequence goes on from JAAYQR010000021.1 coordinate 4,012, forward strand.
TTTCTGCCTCTACATTTCCACTTTTTGCTGTGATGATTACTCTACCAGGTTTTACACCTAAAACCTTTCCTGTTGTATCTACTGTTGCAATGTTTGCATCAGAAGATGTCCATGTAATAGTAGGGCTTAGGATTTTCTGATTATACTGGTCAAATACTTCAGCTTTTAGTTGAATACTTGTGGTTTCGTATACTGCTTCTTGCCCTGTTAAAGTAATCTGCATCGGATTTAATTTTCCTACATTTACTTCTACAGTATCTTGAAGTTCTCCTGAAATTCCTGTAATAATTGCTTTTCCTTCTGATATCGCTTGGATTCTTCCATTTGTTACAGTTGCTACTGACTCATCAGAAGAAATCCAAGTGATATTTTGATTTTGCATTATTCTTCCTTTTTGGTCTTTTACAACTGCTGTTATGGTCTTTGTACTTCCAGCCTCCAAGCCTATTGCATCTTCTTCTATTTCAATGGTAGTCGCTACAGGTTCATAGTCATCAGCTATATCATATAGTACCATCATAGAAAGAGGTGCAACTTCAACTGCATTTCCATTAACGACTCCTATGGTTTCTACCCCTGCTGCTGTTTCATCAACAACTATATTCCATACAGAAGAGTCATTGGGGAGATTTACCACTTGTTTAGTTTTATTTGCATTGTAAATAACAACAATATTCTTCCATGGATCTCCATTGGCAAAGTTCTTTAATTTAAATACAATCACATTACCATTAGCATGGATAATTTGTAGATTATTGTTTATTGCTTCTTTCGTTGTCATCTTAAAGGCAGGATGATTTTTTCTAAGTTCTATTAATCCTTGATAATAATCAAATACTTTTTCATACTCTGTCTTTAGTTCCCAACGAATTTTATTAATTTCATCAGAACTTTTATAGCTGTTATGATCTCCATATTTACTTCTTAGCATTTCATCCCCTGCATGGATAAATGGAATCCCCTGGGATGTAAATACTATACCATTTGACAATAAGCTTCTTCTTACTGCCTCGTTCTCTAAAGGATTAGATTCAGTAATTATAGCATGGGGATTTGTGGTAGTTTCAGGTTTTAGGGCCTTATTCATATCCGCCATTACCTTATCCCAAATATTTAAGTTATCATGAGCTGCAACATAGTTAATGCTTTCTGTAGGAGCATTAGTAAAATCATCTATGGCACCTTTTATACCCTGTACCACCCTATCCTCTTGTCCAGTTGCCCCTGTTGCAAAACCTGGATCCTTGCCATTTCCATTCCCACTAGCTGAGCGAACGGCATTACGAAGATTATCATTAAACACCGCAAAGTTTTTATCCTTTTGACTTCCTTTTAGGGTTTGGAGTTCTGCTGCTAAAGGGCTACCTCCTGCTGTCCATGGTTCTCCATAAATTAAAAGGGTTGAATCTATCTCATTATGAAGTTCCGTTGTTATTTGTTCCATGGTATCTATATCGATAAGGCCCATAAGGTCAAATCTATATCCATCAACACCATATTCCTCCGACCAATATCTTACAGAGTCCTTGATAAACTTACGAACCATTGGCCTTTCGGAAGCAACTTCATTCCCACAACCGGAACCATTGGTAAATTTACCATAGTTATCTGTACGATAATAATAACCTGGGACTATCTTATCAAATGGACCTTCTTCGATTTCAAAGGTATGGTTGTATACTACGTCCATGATTACACGTATTCCATTATCATGAAGTGTTTGAACCATTTCTTTAAACTCTTTTACTCTAGCTTCTGGATTAGTTGGGTCTGTAGAATATGATCCTTCTGGTACATTGTAGTTTTGCGGATCGTATCCCCAGTTAAACTTTGGATTTTTAGAACTTTCATCATCAACTGTTAATTCATTAACTGTTTTAAAGTCATAAGCAGGAAGCAAATGAACATGGGTAACTCCTAGTTCTTTTAGATGGTCAACGCCTGTTTTTACCCCATTATATTTTGTTCCCGTTTCTGTAAATGCCTTAAACTTACCCTTATTAACCATTCCTGAATTTTCGCCAATGGAGAAGTCTCTTACATGAAGCTCATAAAGAACAGCATCGGTTGAATTAATCATGAATGGCTTATCCATTGGATCAAAACCACTAGGATTAGTTTTGTTTAAATCAATTACTGCTCCTCTTTGACCATTCGCTGAAACTGCCTTTGCATATGGATCTATCGCATAGTTAACAGTTCCATCTGCAAATTCAACTTTATACATGTAATATTTTGATTCTAAATCCTGAGGTATAGTAATCTCCCATACTCCAGCGGATACTTTTGTCATTTCTGTCTCGTCGCCATCGGTATGGTCCGTTACTATTCCTGCATTATTATAGGTACCCGCTTCATTATATAAAGCTACACTTACTTGTTTAGCTGTTGGTGCCCATACCTTAAAGGTAGATGTATTTCGATTATAAGATAATCCTAAATCATTTCCTTTATATACAAACTCGGAATCATTTAAAACATCTCTCATAGTAACCTTAGAAGAATTAAATCCTTCTATGAATATTTCATAAGCTTCAGTTACATCTATATCTTTTTTTGTTGTTACTTCAAATAATTTATCAGTTAATTTTTTCGTTGTTACGGGTATAGTATTTCCTTGGGAATCTTCTAGAGTAGCATTTATAGTATTTCCTTCGATTGCATGAGTGGTAGAACATACTATTTTTGTTTTAGAGTCTGCTAGGGCACTCATAACTCTCTTAGAAGTATCAGGTCGACTAGTATATACTGTTTTATCTCCCTGAACAATCCATACTTCTGTAGAATCCTCCCCTTTTGGTATTTCTATTTCCCTTTCTTCTTCTTGTGCCGTCCAATTTTCTCCTAATCTTGTGATTATGCTGATTTTAGGTTCTGTATATTTAACAATACCAACGGCAAAACCTTCTTCATCTAGTTCATTTTTAAATTTATATGCTTCCCCATTCTTACCTTCTGACCAAATCCACATATCCCAATCTAATGATTTATCATCATATCTAAAGTAGTGGATAGTATATGTATACATGTTTTCTAAAATAGTTATAGCTCTTTCAATCTTATATCCTTCATAGGTTCCAACAATGGTAATTTTTGTGTTTGGAGTTGCGTCTGTTCCAATTTTTAGCACATCACCTTCTATGGATACATTATTTATTGCTTCTTTTAATGTCCATACGGGAGATACCTTTTGTTTGTTTCCATCTTCATTTAGGAATTCTGCCTCTAAGGTAATTGTATCTCCTAAAGGTGCCTCGGAAGGAATAGAACTTGTAAGCCCTGGAACCACTAACATACTGTTACCATTTGACATGTTTGGATTTAAAGGATCAATGAAGTCATTTTTCCATTCTCCTGATACAGTATTAAACTTATATTCATAGATTCCCGGTGCAAGGGGAATAGTTTTTTCAAACATTCCTTCACCGTTCTTAGCCATAGGGATTCCTGTATTGTCCCATCCATTTAATGAGCCGACAATATACAACTCATCTCCATCATATTTTGCTTTAAAGGTTACAGTTCCATCTCCATTAACTTTCGGAGTTTCAATAAGTTCATCTGCTGTTGTAAAACTTAATTTTTCTTCATCATTAACATTACCTATTTCATCTTTAATGCTACCTTCTCCTACAGTAATTGTGTAAGAGGTCTTAACCTTAAGGAATTCTTTTAAAGAAATTCTAAGCGTATTATTGTTTACCATAGAAGTAGTAAATGGTACTTCTGGTGAAATAACAATTTTACCATCGTCCTCTACGGAAACATTTTTATTAAATTTAAAGTCTATTTGTTTTGTAGTTGGTAAAACATTAGTTTCTCCATCCTGTGGTGTTGAACTATTTAATTTAGGCTTTTCTGTTGGAAGTGGCTTTTGTGGGAGTGTATCAGTAACACTATCCTTACCATATCCTTTAGAAGCATCAAAATAAATACTGATATCCTTTGCTTCATCTGATGAATTTGTAAACTTTAGATTATTTAATCCATCACTAATTTTATAATCCCAATCACTGGCATTTTGAGGATTTAAAATAATTGCAAATTCAAGAGTTTCTCCTGGTCTTAGAACATCATATACATATTTAAAAACAGTTCCTTCGACGCATTCCATCTTTGCATTTGAACTTTCTGGATTCCAATTTCCAAAAGCCTCAGCGGCTCCTACTATGGTAGGTACTAATCCATTTGGATAGTTTATATCATCTAAAACGACATTAATACCTTCATAAAATGTAAACTTTACATTTTGATTTTCTGTGGTTGTATCAAAGGTGCTATTACCTCCAGCATCCACAATTTTAAACCCATGCCAATCCTTTCCATCTACAACCCCTTTATATCCATACGTTTTAGCTTCGGGTATTTCAATAGTTCCCTCCCATACCCCTTCTGATACCGTTGTTAAGAGGTTGGCATCTGGATTCCATCCATTAAAATCTCCTGCAATGGAAACGGAACTTGCCGAAGCTTTTGCTTCTTTGTTAGGTATAATCCCAACGAATAAGCCTACCATCATACTTAAGGTTAGTATCCACGAAATAACTTTTTGTGATTTACCTTTCACTTTCATTTCTCCCTTCTAGATTTAAAATCATGTTACCTTTATATTTAGAAACATCCCTCCCCATTAGATACTTCTTCATCATAAAGAACCATCATAGAAATAGGAGCAATCTCCATATTTTTAGAATTGATTGTTCTTAATGCTTTTGTACCTGCCTTTTTTTCATCAACTACTACGTTCCAACTATCTGTGTTTTCTGGAAGGTTTATTATCCTTTTTTCCTTATTAGCATTGTAAATAACTATAATATTTTTCCATATGTCTTTATTAGAAAAATTTCTAAGTTTAAAGGCGATTATATTATCCTTTGCTTCTATTATCTCAAGGTTTTCTTTAATATGTTTTTTTGTTGTCATTCTAAATGCTGGATGAGCCTTTCTTAAGGCTATTAATCCTTTATGATAGTCAAATACCTTCTTATATTTTGATTTTAACTCCCAACGTATCTTATTGATATCATCGGAACTTTTAAAGCTATTATGATTTCCAAACTTACTTCTTAAAAATTCATCCCCTGCATGGATAAAAGGTATTCCTTGAGAGGTCAAAACTATGCCATGAGCTAGAAGAACTCTTCTTACCCCTTCATTATCTAGCAGCTCTTCTTCTTTAATAAATTCATGGGGTTTTTTATCTTTCTTAGGATCTAACTCCCTATATATATCCGCCACCACTTTATCCCAGATATTAAGGTTGTCATGGGCTGCTACATAATTAATACATTCTGTAGGAGAATTAGCAAAATCATCTATAGCTCCCTTTATTCCTTCTATAACATCCTTTTCCTGATTAACTCCCCCTGTTGCAAATCCTTGATCACGACCGTTTCCATTACCTTTTGGAGAACGAATTGCATTACGAACATTATCATTGAACACAGCAAAACTTTTATCTTTTTGTGTGCCCTTTAGGGTTTGAAGTTCTTTAGGTAGAGGCGTAGGGGCTGCTATCCAAGGTTCACCATAGATTAAGATAGTTGGATCAATTTTATGAAGTTCCTGCGTCAACTGCTCCATGGTGTCTATATCAATAAGTCCCATAAGGTCAAATCTAAATCCATCAATTCCATATTCCTTTACCCAATACTTAACAGAATCTATAATATACTTTCTTACCATAGGTTTTTCTGAGGCTACTTCATTACCACAGAATGAACCGTCAGTGAAATTACCTTCATCATCCATACGATAATAATATTTGGGAACAATCTTATTAAATGGTCCATCCTGTATTTCAAAAGTATGATTATATACCACATCCATAATTACACGAATTCCATTATCATGAAGGGATTGAACCATTTGTTTAAACTCTTTAATGCGAGCTATTGGATCGGTAGGATCAGTAGCATAAGAACCTTCTGGCACATTATAATTTTGAGGGTCATACCCCCAATTGAATTTGGGCTCAGTAGAATTTTTATCATCTACTGCTAATTCATTTACTGTTTTAAAATCATAGGCAGGCAGTAAATGAACATGGGTAATCCCCAATTCTTTTAGATGTTCAATTCCAGTAGATATATCCTTATATCTTGTACCTACCTCTGTAAAGGCCAAAAACTTACCCTTATTTTTCATCCCTGAATTTTCACCTATGGAGAAATCTCTTATGTGAAGTTCATAAATAATTGCATCTGTTGGATTTAGCATAGGAGGCCTTTTATTTGGATTAAAATTTTTTGGATTGGTCTTGTCTAAATCAATAACCACTCCCCGTTGACCATTGGCTGATACTGCCCTAGCATAGGGATCCACGGAATAGTCTATTCTTCCATCTTCATGTTCTACTTTATACATATAGTACCTTTTCTCCAAGTCTTTATTTACAGTAACTACCCATACTCCATCCACATCTTGTTTCATATCTATTTGATTGTCACTGGTATGGTCTTCTATAAGTCCTAGATTGTTGTATTTTCCCGGACCATCATATAGGCATAAAGTTACCTTTTTAGCAGTAGGTGCCCATACTTTAAAAGTAGAATACTTTAAGTTATAGATTACTCCTAGATCTTCTCCGGCATAATAATTCATCTTATCCCCCCCAAGGAAGTCTATTTTTAAAATATGTAGAATATAATACAAATGCAACCGATTGCACTAATTATTAATATGTTACCATATAATTTATACCTATGCAATATTTTCTTATATAAAATAACCAATGGCTTAGGACTAAAATCCTAATATTTATGTATATTTAAAGTACATTTCTTAATACCTATATGTTTTTCTATAATTTTACTATTTTATAGCTTTTTTATATCCCGTCAATTAAACCGTTTGTCCTATAAAAAGAATTTCAAAAGACTGCTAATATATCCTAAGTATTAACAGTCCTTTGTTATAACATTTTATCTTATTTGTATAGCCCAATCCCGATTATTATTATTATCCCATCTACTGCCGTCATTAAATACTATGTCTATTTTATTTCGTGCCTGGGCCGGTATCTGCAAGGTTACTTCCCAAATATTATTGCCTTTAGATATCATATTAGTTTCACTAATACCGTTCCAATTATCATACCCCCAGTATGCTTTAACTACGGATGTACCATGTAGTGGACGATCCTTTGCATAATATGTAATCTTAATGGTATTTCCTTCTGTTTTATAGCCAAAGGTTTCCGTCGGAATTATAGGCCCTTCACCATTATCTTTCTCAGTTTTAATACTCCAGTCCTTATTATTATTATTATCCCACTTACTACCATCGGTAAATACAATGTCTATTTTATTTTGGGCTTGGCTAGGGATATTTAAAATTACTTCCCAAATATTTTCACCTTTGGATGTCATACTGGTTTGGGTTATTCCCTTCCAGCCATCATATCCCCAATGGGCTTTAACTATAGATGCACCATGAAGTGGACGGTCTTTTGCATAATATATAACTTTAATAGTATTTCCTTCTACATTATAGCTAAGAGTCTTTGTTGGAATTACTATTGGATCCTCAACTTCGCCCCCGCCTTCGTCCTCTTTAACGCCAATACTCCAATCCTTACTATCATTATTATCCCATCTGCTACCATCGGTAAATACAATATCTATTTTGTTTTGGGCTTGGGTAGGGACATTTAGGGTTACTTCCCAAATATTATTGCCTTTTGATATCATATTAGTTTGGGTTACACCCTTCCAGCCATCATATCCCCAATGAGCCTTAACTATAGATGCACCATGAAGCGGGCGATTTTTTGCATTGTATGTTAAGGTAAAGCTTTGCCCGATGATAGGAGTTGCTGGATTTATTGCAACTGTATCTCCTAGAATAGTAGGTTCCTTATCGTCTCCACTGTTATCTCCATCATTACCACTACCATTTTCATTATATAGTACTATTATACTGCCTCCTGGTATATCCCCTCTAACTTTTCCGTTAGTTACCTGTAATGTGGCATTACCTGTAGCTTTATTTGTATAAACTCCATCCTTTAGTCTAGTTGGAGAATCGATATATGCATTTCCCCCAACATTAACGATAACCATCCCCGCATTACCACGTTCAATAATCATGGTTTCATTTCTTGTCCATCTTAAATATTCATCTTTTCCTACCATAGCATTACGGAATTTATTTACAGCTACAACATCCGCGTCTTTCCATAGTGCTTCTAAAGGTCTAGCTAAAAATCTTGGGGTCACTTCTGCCCTAGCTGCCGCAACAGCAAAAGCCATTTTTCTTTCCCATTGCCCTAGGCTTCTTGAAACATTATGTTCATAGTCATCATGGTTTTCTACATATACAAAAGATTTATTCGCTGGTAGAGTATGATTTCCATGATTGATAGTGCCAAGTCCTGTCAAGTTCTTTGATGTTACAGCATTTCTTAGGGATCCACCGTATCCATGGGCCGTAATATCAAAATACGTTAAGTATGCCTGATAATTATCTCCACTATCTGGTAAAACCTCTCCGACAAGATATAAACTATCTTTGTTTCTAATACTACCTAGGACTCTGTCCCAATAATTACCTTGCCAAGGCTTTCCTGCATCTTCATACTTATTGGTTTCTATATGTTTTGCTGCGTCAAATCTAAAGCCCCCTGCCCCGGCGTCAATACATTCATTTAAAAAAGCTATATGCATATCCTGAACGTCTTGCCTTTGGGTTGCTAAATCTGGCAGCCCCCCAAGGTTTTGTTGTGTCACCTGTTCCCTATCTTTATAGTTACCAATAGCACCTCGGTTATGATAAAGTTCATGGCGCTTTAACTCAGCTGCTACAGCATCTGACCATTGTCCCGGGCTATTACCTTCAGCCACATGGTTTAAGACAACATCTACAATAATATCAATGCCATATTTTTTTGCTTCATTACATAAATCTTTAAAATCGTTATAACTGCCTAATTGAGCATTCCCGATGTGAAAATTCGTAGGTTGATATAAAAGCCACCATTGTCCTGTACCTTTTGTGCCTTGAACCGGGGATACCTGAATAGAGTTATATCCCGCCTGTGCAATTTCTGGCAGCATATTTTTTATATCTTTAAATCTCCACATATAAGCATGTAACATAACCCCATCTTCAGTTTTTAAGGGTAAATTATACTGTCCAGCTGCATAGGCTATAGGAGCATCATTAAATCCATAATCTATGGCTGGCAGAGTAAAGAAAATGCTAAAAGCAATTAAAGTATATGCAATAAATCTTTTTAAAACTTTGTTTTTCATTCTTTTTGCTCCTTATAAGTTTCCTATTTAAAATCCTTATTACTTCCAAGCACGCTTCTAAAAAACCCTTGTATAAAATCCGCCCTCCTTTATTAAAATCTCATATTTTGCATTGGAAGATAAATAAGAAGTTTATTTTAATTATAAGTTGTGATAAAAGGAATTGAGTGTAGGATTTCACGTGTTTTGTGAAATCGCTTGCATTAAGAATATCATATTACAGAATTTATTTCAATATTTTTTAGATATTTTTACTATATTATTTGGACCTCTTATTATATATTTGTTTATATTTTGAAACATAGCTAGTTAATTAAACATATTTTAGAAATTCCTTACTATTCTTTTCTTTTTTTAGTAAAACGATTGCACAAAATCAATAAAAAACGCCTGCACAGCAGGCATCTTTTATTCTAATGCATATCTTATATCTCCGATTAAATCTTCTACATCCTCTATCCCTATGGATAATCTAATCGTATCGGGAGTTACCCCCGCCCTTTGCTGATCTTCTTTCGATAATTGTTGATGGGTGGTACTAGCTGGGTGAATCACTAAGGACTTTGCATCTGCTACATTTGCTAAGTTTGAAAATAACTCTAATTTATTGATAAATTCTTTGGCCTTTTTCTCCCCCCCTCTGATTCCAAAGGTAAAGATAGAACCCGCTCCTTTCGGTAAATACTTTCTAGCCAACTCATAATATTTGTTCTCTGGTAGTCCAGGATAATTTACCCAAGAAACATTTGGGTGGTTTTGTAAGAATTCAGCTACTTTTTTAGCATTAGCTACATGGGTCCTTACCCGTAGGGACAGGGTTTCAAGACCTTGTAGAAACAAAAAGGAATTAAAAGGACTAAGGGCTGCTCCAGTATCTCTTAGGAGAGTCGCTCTTGCTTTGACTATATAAGCAAGATTTCCAAGTGCCCTTGTGTATTGAATGTTATGGTAACTTCTATCAGGTTTGGTGAAATCGGAAAATTTACCACTGCTTTCCCAATCAAAGTTTCCTGAGTCTACTATGACTCCTCCTATGGATGTTCCATGACCTCCAATAAATTTTGTTGCAGAATGAACAACAATGTCCGCACCATATTCAATGGGCCTAAGCAGATACGGAGTGGCAAAAGTGTTATCAACAATAAGGGGAATTTTATTTTCATGGGCAATTTTTGCTATAGCTTCTATATCTATAATGTTTATCCCTGGGTTTCCAATAGACTCTATAAAAATTACCCTTGTTTTTTCATTGATTGCCGCCCTAAAGTTTTCCGGGTTATCTGGGTCTACAAAGTGGGTATGAATGCCAAAGCGTGGGAGGGTATTGGAAAATAGATTATAAGTTCCCCCATATAATGTGGATGCTGCAACAATTTCATTTCCTGATCCCAAAATATTAGTTATAGCATAGGTTATAGCCGCCGAACCAGATGCTACAGCTAAAGCCCCTACTCCTCCTTCTAACTGTGCCATCCTTTTTTCAAACACATCCGTTGTAGGATTCATAATTCTTGTATAAATATTTCCTGTTTCCTTAAGGGCAAATAGATTTTCTGCATGATCCGTGTCATTAAAAACATAGGAAGTTGTTTGGTAAATGGGAACAGCCCTTGAGCCTGTTGTTTTATCTACTTCCTGTCCTCCATGAACCTGTATTGTGTCGAATTGATACTTCTTCTTACTCATGATACATTCTCCTTTCAATGGTGACTATGTATAAAAAACTCCCCTAGGAAGATAATAGGAGAGTTATATTTCTTCTCCCTTATCTTTCAGCATAAAACATGCTGCAGGATTTAGCACCTCGTTTATTCAGGTTGCCGGGTTTCATCGGGCCAGTCCCTCCACCACTCTTGATAAGAGTTTTTTATTCATAGTATTTTTATATGAATTATAAGAATTAAAGTTTCATTTGTCAATACCCTTTTGGATTATTTTTAAATTTTAATTTTCATAATAAATTCTCTAATTTTTTCTCCGTCTTTTTTACCATCTGTTTCTACCCCTGAGCTTACATCTACAACTTGGGGTTGTACTTCATCCATAGCGGCTCTTATGTTTTTGCTGTTTAATCCCCCCGCCAGGATTATAAAATGGTTTTTTGATACGCCTTTTATCAAATCCCACGAAAAGGTTTTTCCAGAGCCTCCGCTGCTGCTATCAAATACAAACCCATCTACAGCCTTATAGTCTTCTAATAAAGTAGGTTCTAGCTTTTCTTTGATTGAAAATGCTTTCCATACTGGGACTATGGATTTTGAGCACTCCTTTGGCCTTTCACTTCCGTGAAGCTGTACTATATCTAAATTACAATATTTTATCAATTGGTTCACCTCTTCTATGGGAGTATCTACAAATACTCCCACAGCTTTTATATCATGTCTTAAAAGAACTTTCATTTCTTTTGCAATATCTGGGGATATCCTTCTTTTACTTTTTGCAAATACAAGGCCTATATAATTTACATCATATTTATTTATCATTTTTATCTGTTGTGGACTTTTAAGTCCGCAAATTTTTATTTTAGGTATTGTAAGCATCCCTAAACTCCTTTGTTTTTTTATCGATATCTTCTGACTTCATAAAGCTTTCCCCTACTAAAACTCCATTGATATTGGCTTTTTTGAGTTTAATTATGTCTTCTTTGTATAAAATGCCACTTTCGCTTATTATTAGCTTATCTTTAGGTATTTTCCTACTTAGGTTTATGGTAGTGTTTATATCTACTTTAAAGTCTTTTAGATTTCTATTGTTAATTCCTATTATAACTCCATTGGTATTAAGGACCCTTTCTAGTTCCAGTTCATCATGAACTTCTATCAAAGCATCCATATAAAGAGAATGAGTAAGATTTATATACTCTTTAAGTTTACTATCATCTAATATAGAAGCTATGAGTAGTACGGCACTAGCCCCTAAAACCCTTGCCTCGTAGATTTGAATGGGGTCTATTATAAAATCCTTTCTAAGCAAAGGTAGATTTGTTTTTTCATGGATTTCCTTGAGATAGCTAGAAGAACCTAAAAAGAATTCTTCTTCTGTTAAAACAGAAATAGCATCCACACAGGTTTCATATTGTTTTGCTATTTCTATGGGGTTAAAGTTTTCCTTAATAATACCTTTGGAAGGAGAGGCCTTTTTAACCTCTCCTATAATAGACAGATTTGGTTTTGCCATAGCCTTATAAAAAGATGGTGGGGCTTTTTTAAGTTTTGCTTTTTCTTCTAAAAAAGAAATAGTCACGCTTTTTTTGAATTTTTCTACCCTTTCTTTTTTCCTTTTTACTATTTTATCTAATATCATAACAATCTCCTTGTATATTCTCTAAATTCATTTAGCTTTCTAAGAACATATCCTTCTTCTATAAGTTCCTTGGCTAAGTCTATTCCTTCTTCGATGTTTTTTGCCTTTTTTCCTACGTAGAGAGCAGCTCCTGCATTTAAAAGAACGATGTCTCTTTTGGGCCCTTCTCTCCCTTCTAAAATTTCCCTTATTATTTCTGCATTTTCTAAGGAATCCCCCCCACTAATCTCTTCTTTTTTACAAATTTTTATTCCATATGCCTCGGGGGATATATAGTAAGTTTTTATTTCCTTGTTTTTAAGTTCTGTTACTTTAGTTTTATCCATTATAGTAATTTCATCAAGACCATCCATTCCATGAACCACCATAGCGTGGTCTACCCCTAGATTAAGAAGAGCCTGTGCCATGGGTTCCGTTAAATTTTCATCAAATACCCCTAATACTTGTGATTTGGCATTAGCTGGATTTGTAAGGGGGCCTAGGATATTAAATATGGTTCTAAAACCTAATTCTTTTCTTGGAGCTATGGCATATTTCATTGCTTTATGGAAAGTTGGAGCAAATAAAAAACCTATATTATGAGCTCTAATACATTCTTCTACCTGACTTGGAGTAAGGGCAATATTTACCCCTAGGGCCTCTAAGACATCAGCGCTACCACTTTTACTAGATACGGAACGGTTGCCATGCTTAACCACATATATTCCTGCTGCCGCTGCTATAAAAGCTACAGCTGTAGATATATTAAAAGTTCCTGCACAGTCCCCTCCAGTTCCACAAGTATCTAGGGTATAGTAATTATCTAATTTAATTCTCTCAGCTTTGTTTCTCATCACTATGGCACCACCAGTAATTTCATCTGGGGTCTCTCCCTTCATCTTAAGGGCTGTTAGAAAACTTCCAATTAAAATGGGGGATACTTCTCCTCCCATAATACTTTCCATGGCATTAATCATTTCTGATTCTGTTAAATGTTTTCCTTCTAAAACCCTTTCAACTGCATCTTTTAACATATAAGACTCTCCTTTCTTAAGAAATTTTCTACTATTTTAATTCCATCGGGGGTATATATGGATTCTGGGTGAAATTGCAATCCCACTAGGTGATATTCCCTATGTGAAATTGCCATCACTTCTCTATCCTCCGAAACTGCCCCTATTTCAAAATAATCCGGAATAGTATCTGTTCTAATTGCTAGAGAATGATATCTTACAACCTTCATGGGGTTTTTTATCCCTTCAAAAATCCCTCTTCCTTTATGCATTATGATGGATGTCTTCCCATGAAAAAAGTCCCTTGCATAATCAATTTTAGCCCCGAAAGCTGCTCCTATACACTGATGCCCAAGCCCTATACCAAGAATAGGGGTTTCCTTGTAAAGATTCCTTATTACCTCTAGGCATATACCTGCTTGTTTTGGAGTCTTAGGTCCTGAAGATATCACAATATGATTAGGATTTAACTTTTTGATTTCTTCTATGGATATTTCATCATTTCTGACCACTTTTATGTTTTTTTCATACCTACCTAAATATTGGTATAAGTTATATGTGAAAGAATCATAGTTATCGATTAATAAAATCATAACATCCTCCTATCTTATAGCCTTAAATAAGGCTTTAACTTTGTTTTCACTTTCCTCATTTTCTTTTTCTGGATCTGAATCTACTACAATACCAGCTCCTGCCTGCATATATACTTTTCCATCCTTTATAACCATGGTACGGATTGCAATACACATATCCATATCTCCATCAAATCCAAAATACCCAATGGCACCCCCATAAAGTCCCCTTTTTTCTTCTTCCAACTCATCAATAATTTCCATAGCTCGAACCTTTGGGGCCCCTGATAGAGTTCCTGCGGGGAGAAATGAGTGAAGTATGGAAAATACATCCTTGTCTTCTTTTTTCTTTCCTTCTACTTGGGATACCAGGTGCATAACATGGGAATAATAATGAACATTCATAAACTCTGTGATCTTTACGGAGTCAATACGGGCTATCCTTCCCATATCATTTCTAGCCAAATCCACCAACATCACATGTTCTGCCTTTTCTTTTTTATCTTCTAGTAAATCCTTAGCTAATGTTTCATCTTCTTTTTCGTCTTTGCCCCTCTTTCTAGTTCCTGCTATCGGACAGGTATAGACTTTATCTTTTCTAACTTCTACTAACATTTCCGGAGAGCTGCCTGCCACTTGATATTCTCCAAAGTTTAAGTAAAAAAGATAGGGTGAGGGGTTAAGTCTTCTAAGTTTCCTATAAAGAGAAAAGGCATCCTCTTGGGTTTCTAGGGTCCATCTTTTTGATATTACTACTTGGGATATATCTCCTTCATGGATATATCTTTTGGCCTTTTTGACTTTTTCCATATATTCTTCCTTGGACATGTTGCTTTTTATGCTTTTAAATGATGAGCTAACCTTTGCCATCTCCTTTGTTCCTACTTCATTTTTAAGCTCTTTTTCCATTAATGAAATTATCTTTCTTGCCTTTTCTTCGCCTTCTTTGGTATCTTCATCTAAAACTATAAGATATATTTGCTGATGAAAATGGTCATAAGCTATTATCTCTTTGGCAAACACCAAATGTATATCGGGAGTTCCTATAGTATCTTTATTGGGCTCTTTCAACTTTTCGTATTGTCGTACCACATCATATCCTATAAATCCTACTGCTCCCCCTATAAAGGGGATGGAACTGGGATTTTGGATTTGAAAATGCGACATATATTCCCTTAGAATCTCCATTGTTTTTCCTTGTTTCTTTCTTATCTTATTTCCTTCTTTTATGACGGTTTCATTTTTAATACTTTTTAGTTCCCCAAATGTGTTTTTTCCTATAAAGGAATACTGACCCTTTGTTCCATCCCTACTTTCTAGTAAAAATCCTTTTTCTTTACCCACATACTTTTGAAATATAGTTATGGGAGTGTTTGTATCTCCTACTATGGATTTTGAATATAACTTAAGTTCCATACCCTTTCCTCCTTAAAATTTATTTAAACGCAAAAAAGCCCTTCATCCCAAAAATTGGGACGAAGAGCTATCTTCGCTATGCCACCCAATGAGCTTTAAGGTACTAAGTTGAACAAAAAAAGACATTCATCCTTTGGGATAAATGTCTTTAGCCACCCAATACATTAAGTATCATTTAATCCGATACGGAGTTTCCTCGATATCTTACCTCTATAACGGGAGGACCCGGCATCGGATACTTTTTACATTTCACCTAGCATCTCATAGAACCATTCCTTAAAGTCTTTTGTATCGGACCTTACACCAACCGCCGACTCGCTTTAACAAAATCCTAAAAGTACTCTTCCTAATCATGGATTTTAGCCTTTTTAATATTATATTCGAATATTTGGAATTTGTAAAGAAGATTTTTTAAAGTCTATAGAAAACATCCAAGACCAGTAAAAATCTAAAAATAATTCATATTAGTTTATTCAGCATAATACAATTAATACCTATTATCCTGGTGGATTTGTCCTTTAAGATTCCTTAAAGTAATCAACAATACCTACATATATTGCCCAGGCAATTTTTTCTTGGTAGGTTTCATTGTTTAAATTGGATTCTTCTTCAGGATTTGTTAAAAACCCACATTCTACTATGACCGCTGGAACCTCTGTGGTCTTTAGAACATAGTAATCCGTATTGGCTTTTGCTTCTCTTTTATTAGTGGGATCTACGAATTCCTTTAACTGATTTTGTATTATCTTTGCCAGTCTTTCGCCCTCTATGGAATGACCATGATAAAAACCTGGGCCCCCTTATATTTTGACTGAGAAAAGCTATTTTGGTGAATACTAACCAATATATCTCCCTCACTACTATTAATTAGCTCCTTTCTTCTTCTCATATCAGAACTCTTTTTTTTGGTATCTCCCTTTTCATTTAGCCCTTCATCCGTATTCCTTGTAATAACCACATAAGCACCGCTTTGTTCAAGGTATGCTTGAAGCTTTAGTGCAATTGAAAGGTTAATATCCTTTTCATCTTTACCATTAATCCCCACCTTACCAGGATCAAATCCTCCATGCCCAGGGTCTATAACAATCACGTGTCTAGCTGTGGGAAGGGCGAAAGTGGTAACTGCTTTGGAAGAATACATATTATATCCTAAAAACAATACCAAAATAATCCCGACTCCTACATAAATTTTGGGGCTTTGGTTCCAAAAATTCATGGATTCACCTCTATAAATATTTACTAGTATATTTTATTCATAGGAGGTATATATATGACTATTTTTTTAGATACTCACGCAGCACACCCCAGATTTCATCTTTTTCTAGACCCCGCTTCCAGCCTGCAACTCCTGCCAAATCATATTTTCTCACAAGCCTTAACCTTTCCTCTATGGAACGCTCTTCCTCAAGCCAGATTTTGTAGGTAATATTATCTTGTATATATTCTCCGTAATATTGACCTACCTCTGGAAGCCATTTAGGTTCTACCTGAGCCTCTTGTAGTATTCCTCTGCCTTTATTCATGCCATATGCCTTGGATGAAACCTTGATTTCCCCTTCAACTTCCTCTTCAGCCCAAAGCCTAGTATAATATGGAAGGCCCAGTATTACTTTTTCAGCTGGAACCTCCTTAAGAGTATTTTTTATTCCTTCTTCTACCCATCCTATGGAGGCTACCGAACCGCTTTTAGGTGATGTGCTCCAATGTTCATCGTATGCCATAACCATTATATAATCTACTACTTTCCCTACTTCTGCCCGATTGTAATGTCTAGTCCAACCGGATGGTACATACATATCAACAGATACAACTAAGCCCTGTTCTTGTAAAAGTGGGGTTAATTCCCTTATAAATTGCACAAAATATTCTCCTGTATCTTGTTTTAAGCTTTCAAAATCAATATTAATCCCATCTAAGTTATATAGAGACGCAAAAGCTAATAACTGTTTTATAATATTTTCCCTACTATCCGTATTACTTAATACCCTATGGGTTAAATCTGGCTCAGTAAAAGGGTTTGTCATCATAGCCCATACCTGATATCCCTGGGCATGGGCCCATTTCACATATTTTTCACTGGCTATATTTTTCAAATTTCCTTTTTCGCTTTCGATTTCAAACCAGCTTGGAGATAGAATATCCAAACCTTCTATAGACTCAAATTTTGAAGGTAGTTCACTGCTTTCAACTTCAAAAACTTGATCCCAGACTAAGTTAATCTTTCCCTCTAACGGTTTCCAAATAGACTTTTCTTCTTCTTTTTCTATAGGCTTTCCTTTTATTTCTTCTATATTACCTATGTTCTTTTTATGAATATAGCCTATAATACCCTCTTTGCTTCTTACATGTATCCATTGATCTTTTTCTTCGAAAATTCTAAGATTATCCCCTAACTCTACTTTTTTAAGAATTGGGCTTTTTATATTAGGTTCATATCTAATTGGAGGGTTTTTTGTTATAACCTCTCCTATCTTTTTATCTTTTGTTGTATTATCCATAACAATCATATTATTTTCCCCATGATAAGCTGCCTCTATATTAAACCATTCCTTTAAAAATGAAAAAGGAATATAAGCCATATCCCCAAATTTTCTAAGAGGCATTTGAAGTGTTAAGGGTTTTTGGTTTACATAATAAGTCAAATCATCAGTTCGCATGCGAATTACTTTATTTTGGGTTGTAATAGTTAGTTTCTGGGTTTCTTCGTCCCAAAACAGATAGGAATCTATATACTGCTTTGCAAAATCAAAGGGCAAAAAAAGTTCCTCCTCTATTACTTGAGGCCCGTGTTCCATAATTATTATATCTTCACCAAGAACTATACCAATATCATCCTGTCCGAAGCCCGCAAAGAGTTTATAGGCTGGAATCACTTTAAAATTAGGCAAATATCTTTCTACAGTAAATATAGACATTGCAAATCCCGAAATAAGTAATAAAAATATATAAAACCTTTTTAGTTTTTTCATTTCTTCCCCCTTGACTACAGTTTAATAAATATAAGCTCTTTTGTTTTTTATTTATCTCTAATTGTAACATAAAAATTAACATAATTTTTATAAAGAAATGTGGTAAAAAATACCCTATTTTTTAGGGTATTTTAAGGATTTTCTATTATATATTTTTCTGCTGCAGAAACAGCTATAGCTCCATCCGCAGTGGCGGTAATAATTTGTCTTAACTTTTTTTCTCTGATATCCCCTATGGCATAAACCCCCGGGACATTGGTCTCACAGTTTTCATTTGCCTGAATATAT
The DNA here is from genome assembly GCA_012519205.1 of Candidatus Epulonipiscium sp. Lineage (NCBI taxonomy): Bacteria > Bacillati > Bacillota > Clostridia > Lachnospirales > Lachnospiraceae > Candidatus Epulonipiscium > Candidatus Epulonipiscium sp. The sequence continues at coordinate 22,806 of JAAYQR010000021.1, forward strand.
CCCCAATCGTTAATTTTTACCTTTTCCTTTGCTATATCAGAATTTGGTATCATTCCAACGGCAACAAAAATCCCTTCCACATCTAATACCCTTTCTTTTCCTGTTTCTTTATTTTTTATTTTAAGACCTGATACCTTATTATCTCCTAAGACTTCTATAACTTGGTGATTGGTTAAGATCTCTACGTTTTCTAGGGACCGAAGATTATCCTGTAAGATTTTTTGGGCCGTTAACTCAGGTAAATCTTGAACCAAATAAACCTTAGGAGAAAATTTAGCAAGAAGGGTGGCATCTTCTACCCCCGTATTGCCTCCCCCAACAACTACAGTATTTTTCCCGTTAAAAAATGCTCCGTCACAAGTGGCACAATAAGATACCCCTTTTGCCTTTAGTTCCTTTTCACCAGGTACCCCAAGCTCTCTCCAGGTTGCTCCCATTCCTAAAAGAAGGGTTTTAGCTTCATATATATTGCTTTTTGTCTTAACCCTTTTAATCTTTCCTTCTGCTTGTATTTCTATTACCTCTTCAACAATCGGTTCTATACCATACTCCTTAGCATGGTCTTGCATCTTAAGAGCTAGTTCCGGACCGATTACATCGGCAATACCGGGATAGTTGGCTACTTCATAGGTCTTACTAACCTGTCCTCCCACGAATTCCTTTTCGAACATAATTACATTAAGCTTTGCCCTTCCTGCATAAATGGCTGCTGCCATACCTGCAGGACCAGCACCTATAATAATCATATCATACATAAAATCACCTCATTATAATATATATTGTTTATATTTTATAAGATATTATTTCACAAAGCCTAGATTCTTGCTACACACAAGATGATAAATTTAATCAGTGTCCCTAACGGTCTACTATTAAAACTATCTCTACACAGTATCGTTATTTTTAAAATTAAATAAAAGAGTCAATAACGTCGAGTTTTATGTGACATAATTCCCCTCTTTACATTTTACCACAATATAGATTATACTATACATATAATTTATGACCATATGAGATTGGAAGTGATGCTTGTGAAAATAGTAAAGATTAGTGACACTCAAATTAAGATTATTTTGAATCAAGCAGATCTAAAGCATAGAGACATAAAAATCAGTGAATTAGCTTACGGTTCTAAAAAAGCACAGGAACTATTTCGTGATATGATGGAGACAGCCTTTGAGGAACATGGATTTGATGCCAGTAATGTACCCTTAATGATTGAGGCTGTACCTCTTTCCATTGATAGCATTATGATTATTGTAACAAAGGTAGATAATCCCGAAGAAATTGATGAAAGGATAAGTGCTCTTCGTCCTAAGATAAATTCTCGTACCTTTAAGAAGAAATCAACTATTGCAGAAGAAGAAAAGGTATCCCCTACCTTAATGGTTTATTCTTTTGGTAGGTTAGATGATGTTATTGATGCTTCTATCCGTCTATATCCTTTATATTGCGGTGCAAATTCCCTTTATAAAGATATAGATAATAAAAGATATTTTCTTGTGCTTCATAAAAACTACTTTGTAAATTCTAGTGCTTCTCAAATAGAATCTATTCTAAGCGAGTACGGAAACAAACATGTCTCTTCTCCTTTAAGCGAGGGATTTTTAGCCGAACATGGAGAATTAATGATTCAAAATAAGGCCATAGAAATGCTTAAAAAACATTTAGCATAAAAAACTGACGGATTATAATCCGTCAGTTTTTTATTTGTTTTCTAGATATGCATTCATTTTTTCTATTATTTCATTAACATCGAGTCCATGAACCATTCCTGCTTCTTCTAAGGTTTCTCCTTGGGAAGAAGGACACCCTATACAATGCATCCCTGCTTCCATTAAAATAGGAATAAGACCTTGATCTATGGAAATAATATCAGCTATAATCATATCTTTTGTTACTTTAATCGCCATCACGCTTCCTCCTTTATAAAATAATTATGCGCTTTTTTATTATATCCTAATTATATAATATAATGCAATAACCAAAATCTTATTGAACTGTATTCATTAATTTTGGTACTACTTGCATCTTCCTTGATAATACTCCTGGTAAGAATATGCTTTCCTCCCTAGCATCCAATCCAAAGGCCTTAACTGCCAACTCTTTTCCTGTACCTACAGCGATTAATTCCGTCCCCCCCAAAATAATATCTGTTACCATTAAAAGGGCTAAATTATATTTTTCAACCTCACAAAGTCTATACATTATTTCTTTTAATTCACCAATTAAATTGAATACACTTCCAAAATCTGCTGTATTTATCTGTGAAATGATCACATTATATTCTCCCAATACAAATTTTTTCATATCAGTATAGTACACTTCCTCTGCTGTTTTACCCTCTAGAGAGGTTCCAGCAATAATAAGATTCATCCCATAGGTTTTTATATCTACACCTGCAATTTGCGCAAGGTATTTTGCCTCATTTTCATCTTCACTGGTACAGGTTGGAGATTTAAATATGAGAGTATCTGATAAAATAGCACTTAACATAAGTCCTGCCATATCTGGGCTGGGGGTTATATTGTTTTCCTTATACATTTTAGAAATGATAGTAGCCGTACACCCAACAGGCTCTGCCCTAAAATATAGGGGGGACATGGTATAAATATCTGCTATTCTATGGTGGTCTATAACTTCTAATATATTGGCCTTTTCTAAAGCTTTTATAGATTGTCCCTTTTCATTGTGGTCCACTAATATGACATTTTTCCTATTTATATCTACTAAATGCCTTCTAGATATCATTCCCCTCACTTTTCCATCGGAATCGACTACGGGAAAACTTCTATAAGTAGAACCCTGCATGATTTCTTTAACTTCATCAATATAATCATCCATTTGGAAGTAGACCAAATTTTTATTTTTCATAATAGCAGATATAGGTATGCTTTGATTTATCAATTTTATTGTCTTGAAAAAGCTATGCGGAACTCTTACAATAGAACAATCTATATCCTCCCCCATTTTATATAGTTTACCCGTCACTTTCCCTTCAGCCACAATAATACAACCGGCACCGGTGTGGGCAGCCCTCTTTTGTAGCTTTTTGATATGACCCGTTATTACTATATCCCCTTTTGATAACTTTCTGCCTTCTTCTAAAGTCGAATCTGTATAAATATTTCCTTCCACATATTCATATGGATAATTTCCTTCTACGATTTCCCCATCTAACACTTCTATTAAGCTCATAAATCTGGTCTTATGAGATTTTATTGCCATTTCATCGGATAACTCCATATATGTTCCGGCTACATCCGTAATTGAAACCAAACCATTTAATCTATTTTCTTTATCAACAACAGGAAGTGTATGCTTTCCCTCTTGTTTTATAAGTTCCCATACCTTTTTTATAGGGTCTTTTTTATGTACTATATTAGGAGCATACAGATTCAAATCGGAAACCTGGGGCTCTACATTTTCTATTATTGGCGGTGATTTTACACCAAAATATCTAAGGGCATATTTGGTTTCTCTATTCACTTCACCTAATCTAACTGCAATGACGTCCTTGTAACCCAATTTGTTCTTAAGATTAGCATAGGCAAGGGCTGAACATATCGAATCCGTATCAGGATTCAAATGCCCAAAAACAAAAGTTTTCTTTTCCATCATTGTTCACCTCCATTTTCGTTATTTTATCACCCTTTATAATAAGATTCAAATTAGACTTTAGGGCTATTATCTTTATAATGAATTGCTCGTCTTGCTTAAAATTATATACTATGATTGTGTCTGAACCAAATAGTGAAATATTTCCCTACAAACATCTTCTTTATCATTTCCCTCAAATATAAAATGACCGGAATTTCTATAGTAAATTTTCTTCTTTCTTGTGGAAGAAGAATGGGCAAATAGATAATCAGCGCTTTTCCACCTAACTGCCTCGTCTTTTAAACCTTGAATAATCAACATAGGTGCTTTTATGCTTCCTATAAGGGGTATGCATTCCTTAAGTCCCCTTGTAAAATAATAAATGGCCTTAAAGGGAGTTTCGTTTATTATTTTATAATAATTTCTTATGGATTCATAATTTCTTTTTCGCATGTCACTCCTAATATTCTCTAAAATCTTTTTTCCATCTCCACAATATATAGGAGTATTAACCATAGTAAGAAAATCAGCACCATACTCATGGGCTAGGTGAATTGCAACCAATCCACCCATGGAAAAACCAATAGTTGCCACCTTCTTAAATTGCTTTTTTAATTCTAGAAATTCTCTCTCAGCATTTCCTATCCAATCTTTCCAGGTTGTCCTATTCCACTCTTTTTTGCTACCCTCCATCCCTGCTAAAGGAGGTGATATAGTGTAAATTCCCCTTTTATTTAAATATTCATATAGAATTCCCATATCCCTAGGAGAATTGTTAAATCCATGAAGTATAATCGTTGCCATATCATTTTTCCTAATCATTATCATACCTCCAAGATGCCTCTTTAAATTTACCCATTGCTGGAATGCATATATATTGTTTCCTTGTTTATACTCTTAATTACAACCAGCTTTTAACATAAGGTTAGATAATCTAAACCGTATGTTAAATACTTGTCAATATAATATAAGTTGATTTCTGCACACATTGATATTAACAATCGATTTCAATTATGATTCTTTTTTTCACAAATCCTTTAAACTAAATAATGTTGATACTTAAATCATTTTTATATATTTGAATAATCATTATTACTTAAAAACCTATTGACGTGTATACAGTATTCATATATACTATAGATAAATAATAAATTAATATGTTTTTACTGTTAATAAAATAACAATCATACAAATTCGATAGGAGGGTATCTTATGTTTGAACAATGGAATGATTTCAATAAAGGCGCTTGGATAAAAGACATCAATGTAAGGGACTTCATTCAAAAAAATTATACTCCTTATTCAGGGGATGACTCTTTCCTTGTAGGGGCTACCGAAAAAACAAAGAAACTTTGGGATGAAGTTATGGACCTAACGAGGGAGGAAAGGATAAAAGGCATCATTGATGCAGAAACAAAAATTCCTTCTAGTATCATTTCCCATGGCCCTGGATACCTAGATAAGGATTTAGAACAAATCGTAGGTTTCCAAACAGATAAACCCTTAAAAAGAGGCATTATGCCTTTTGGTGGAATCCGTGTGGTAGAAAAAGCTTTGGATTCTTATGGATATCAACTGGATCCTGTCACAAAAGAAATTTTTAAGAAAAATAGGAAAACTCATAATGATGGAGTATTTGATGCCTATACCGAAGACATGAGGAAAGCAAGGCATACAGGTATTATAACCGGACTTCCTGATGCATATGGAAGAGGACGTATAATAGGTGACTATAGGAGAGTTGCCCTTTATGGGGTGGATAGATTAATAAAGGCAAAAGAAGGAGAAAGAAAACAGCTTGAAATGGAATACATGGAAAGCCCGGTTATTCGCCTTCGCGAAGAGGTTTCTGAACAAATAAAAGCCTTAAAAGATTTGAAAACCATGGCAGAAAGCTACGGCTATGACATTAGCAAACCTGCATCCAATGCAAGGGAAGCTATCCAATGGACTTACTTTGCATACCTCGGTGCCATAAAAGAACAAGATGGTGCAGCTATGTCCCTAGGTCGCGTATCTACTTTCTTTGATATTTATATTGAAAAAGATTTAAAGAAAGGTATTCTGACTGAGGAACAAGCCCAAGAACTAATGGATCATTTTGTTATGAAACTAAGGATGGTAAGATTCCTTAGAACTCCATCCTACAATGACTTATTCTCTGGAGACCCTACTTGGGTGACCGAATCCATCGGCGGTATGGGGGAAGATGGAAGAACTCTTGTAACAAAATCTAGTTTCCGTATTCTTCATACTCTAAATAATTTAGGCCCTGCTCCTGAGCCAAACTTAACAGTTCTCTGGTCTGTAAGACTGCCAGAAAACTTTAAGAAATTCTGTGCAAAAGCATCCATCAACACCAGTTCCATCCAGTATGAAAATGATGATTTGATGAGAAGATGGTACGGTGATGATTATGGCATTGCTTGCTGTGTATCTGCCATGAGAATAGGTAAACAAATGCAATTCTTTGGAGCCCGTGCTAACTTAGCAAAAGCCCTTTTATATGCTATTAATGGTGGTAAAGATGAAAAAAATGGAGAACAAATTTCCCCTGCCTTTGCTCCGATTACTTCTGAATATCTAAATTATGATGAAGTAATGGAAAAGTTCGATCAAATCATGGATTGGCTTTCACAGCTTTATATCAATACCTTAAATATCATTCATTATATGCATGATAAATATGCCTACGAAAAATTACAAATGGCACTTCACGATAAGGATGTCCTTCGTACTTCCGCCTGTGGTATCGCAGGATTATCCGTTGTTGCCGATTCTCTTTCTGCTATCAAGTATAGCAAGGTAAAGGTAATAAGAAATGCGGAAGGCTTAGCTGTTGATTATAATGTGGAAGGTGAATACCCTGCCTTCGGAAATAATGATGATAGGGTTGATAGCATTGCCTATGAAATTGTAGAAAGATTTATGAACAAACTAAGAAAGCATAAGACTTACCGTGAATCTATTCCAACATTATCTGTTTTAACGATTACTTCTAATGTTGTATACGGTAAAAAGACAGGAAGTACCCCTGATGGTAGAAAAGCTGGAGATCCATTCGCTCCCGGAGCTAACCCAATGCATGGTAGGGATAAAAAAGGAGCTATTGCTTCTATGGCATCCGTTGCTAAACTTCCTTACCAACATGCAGAAGATGGTATATCTTACACCTTCTCTATCGTTCCTAAGGCCTTAGGTAAAACAGAAGATGAAAGAGCTATTAATTTAGTAGGTATGCTTGATGGATATTTCCATGATGAGGGACATCACATCAATGTTAATGTTTTTGATAAAGAAACTTTACTTGATGCCATGGATCACCCAGAAAAATATCCCCAACTTACCATCCGCGTTTCTGGATATGCGGTAAACTTCATTAAACTTACAAGAGAACAACAATTAGATGTTATTCATAGAACTTTCCATGATAGATTCTAAAAGGATATGATATAATACAATAAGGGGAAGGGACTTTAGTTCCTTCTCTTTCATTCCTATAGAAAGGGGTCATATTATGAGTGTAACCGGTAGAATTCATTCAATCGAGACCTGTGGAACCGTAGATGGACCCGGAATTCGTTATGTAGTATTCACCCAAGGTTGTCCCCTTAGATGTCAATACTGTCATAATCCCGATACCTGGGATACGACCCACGGAAAAAAAGTCGATGTAGATGAATTAATAAAAGATATAGAAAAGTATAGATCTTATATGAAGTTTTCTGGAGGGGGCGTTACCCTAACCGGTGGTGAGCCGCTTATGCAGCCTAAATTTGCAAGGGAGCTCTTCTTAAGGTGTAAGGAAAAGGACATACACACTGCCCTAGATACCTCAGGCTATATCCCCTTGCAACATATAAAGGATGTATTAGAATATACAGATTTGGTTTTATTAGATATTAAATCTTTTAACTCTAAAGTATATAAGGACCTAACAGGGGTTTCCAATGAGCCTACCCTAGAGCTTGCCAAGTACCTTTCAGATATAAATAAACCCATGTGGATTCGCTATGTTCTAGTTCCGAACCTAACTGATAATCCCCTTCATATTGAAGAATTAGCATCCTTCTTATCCACCTTAAATAGTATAGAAAAAATAGAAATTCTCCCTTTTCATAAGATGGGAGAATACAAGTGGGAAGAACTAGGTTATCCCTATCATCTAAAAGACACCCCTACTCCTTCCAAAAAAATAATAGATAGAGCAAAAAAAATATTTAGGAATCATGGCTTAAAAATATAAAAAATCGACCTCGGTCGATTTTTTATTACATATTAACTATGTTTTCACTCACTTCCACATTTGGCTCTAGAGCTCTAAGGCTAAATAAAAAGAATGGGATTGTAAAAGGAAATATTGCGCTAAGAACTGTCATTACTGTAGCATTATCCTTTTTGTACATTTTATAAATGGTATTTAAAGATATTATTAATAAAATATAATTTATTACGCCCAAAAGTAAACCTATTATTTTTACACCACTTAAAACGGAAGCAACAATATTTACTATAGGAAGTACCAATTCCATGCTGGGAATCTTTTGGTCAAATATTTCAAGTGTACCTATGAGTTTTCCAATTATGTACATATTTAAAAAAGGAATCCATGCAAACCAAGCATTATCAATCCCTGCCTTTTGAGCCATACCATAGAGTCCGAGTGACATTAAAACATAAAATAAAATACCAACTACTATCCCTATCAAACCGATAATAATACCCATGCCTAATAATATTCCTAGTTCATTCATTCCATTTCCCCCCATAATTAAATTTTTAATACATAATTTATTATATCAGAACTATGTATTAAATCAACAACCTTTAAACTATATTCTACTTTTACTTTTTATAAAATATCTTTATAACCTCCTAATAATATATTATGCTATTATAGTATAGGATTATTAATATTAATTTTAAGGAGAGTTAAAATGAAAATACAGCTATCTTCTCCCCTAACTAAGGATAGTATTGTAGATGGCCCCGGCCTTAGGACAGTACTCTGGACCCAGGGCTGCATCCATCATTGTAAGGGTTGCCATAATCCCAAAACTCATCCCCTAAATGGGGGATTTGAAACAACCACCGAAGAAATTATTAAAGAAATCAAGACGATTAAACTGCAAAGAGGTATATCCTTTTCCGGTGGGGATCCTTTTATCCAGTCGGAAGCCTGTTATGAAATTGCTAAATTTTGTCACTTTATTGGATGGGATGTATGGGCTTATACAGGATATACCTATGAGGAAATTTTACAAGCAAATAATCCCCTTTGGAATAAATTCTTAGGACAAATCAATGTACTTATAGACGGGAGATTTATTTTAAAAAAGAAGGATTTAACCCTTTTATACCGTGGTTCTTCCAATCAAAGATTGATTGATGTCTATTTGTCAAAAAAGCTAAATAAGGCTGTATTTTGGAAGGGCTAAAATTGTTTTTTCTCTTGTAAGTTTAAAGCATTTAGTATACAATATGCTTGTATTTAATATTCTGAGGAGGTGGAATGATGGCTTATAGAATAAATGATGATTGTATCAGTTGTGGTGCTTGCGAACCAGAATGTCCTGTTTCTTGTATTTCTGAAGGAGATGGCAAATACGTAATCAATGAAGAAGAATGTATTGAGTGTGGTGCTTGTGCGGATGTATGTCCTGTGGATGCTCCAAATCCTGTAGACTAAATACATAAACAGTAATGCCCCTATTTATATAGGGGCTATTTTTATCTTTTAAAGACCTGTCTATACCAGGGCTTTGATTTCTTAGATATTGTGGTGGTAGCAGTTTCTTTTCTCATGGTTTGGATTTCCCTTATAGCCTCATCAAGTCTTTTATATCTTTCCTTTTCTTTTGTCTCTTCTACTAGCTCTAGAGTTTTCATTTGAACGGATATTTCTTCCCTTAAATCCTGGCTTAAATCTTCTTTTAATTCCTCTTTAAAATTCTTATTGTATTCTATTAGGGCATCTTTGAATAAATCTTTTATCATGAGTTTAAACTGTCTTACTCTATCATTATTGGGATCTGCTATATTTATCTGGTTGTTATTGATTAAATCAAGACTATGGCTCTCCCTTTTTTCACCCGTATTTGAAAGGGACATCTTAATGGCTCTAAGTTGAAGTCCTTTATCCTTTAAGGCTTTAATCCTTTCAAATGTCTTAATTTCTTTCTCCGTATAATATCTATGTCCCATTTCATTTCTCGGGATATCTAGGTTTAGTTCTTCTTCCCAGTAACGAAGTACATGGGTTTCTAATTCTAATATTTCTGCTGCTTCCGATATGGTATATCTTTTTACTTCCATTACCTCACCTCATTATCAATAATTTCCAGTTATATTCATAGTATACCATAAATTTACAATTAAGCAATAAAAAAGAGTTATTTTAATAAGAAATAACCCTTTTTAAAAACACTATATTTTTACGGCTTTTTGTAAAAATTGCACAATATAATGCTAATTTCTCGATGTAGGTAATAAAACGGGCTGCCGTGGAAGGCAGCCCCTACAATAAAATTGTAATTAGGATTTTTGCATGTTTACAAACTTTGTATATTGTCCAAGCCAAATTAAATCTACGGTTCCTGTTGGACCGTTTCTCTGTTTTGCTATGATGACTTCTGCTTGATTCTTTTTTTCCGTATCGGGGTGGTAATATTCATCCCTATATAAGAACATTACAACGTCTGCGTCCTGCTCTATGGCTCCGGATTCTCTTAGATCTGAGAGCATTGGCCTATGGTCTGCTCTAGCTTCACAGGCACGGCTTAGCTGAGATAAAGCAACAACTGGTGCTTCCATTTCTCTTGCTAGAGCCTTCAATGACCTAGATATTTCCGATATTTCTTGTTGCCTTGAATCCGATTTGGTATTGCCACTCATAAGCTGCAGATAGTCAACCAGTATAAGCCCCAGTCCTTTTTCTAATTTAAGTCTTCTACATTTTGCTCTCATTTCCATGACTGAAATCCCAGGGGTATCATCTATATATATCGGAGCCTCGGAAAGGGGACCCATAGTCCTTGCAATCTTAATCCAATCATCCTGTTCTAGAGAGCCTGTCCTTAGCTTTTGGGCATCTACCATGGCTTCTGCACATAGCATACGGTTAACTAGCTGTTCTTTTGACATTTCAAGGCTAAATACGGCCACAGGAACCTTTTGCCTTACTGCAGCATATTGTGCCACATTAAGAGCAAATGCAGTTTTACCCATGGAGGGTCTTGCAGCAACCAATACTAAATCCGAAGGTTGAAGTCCAGCAGTTTTATAATCTAGATCTAAAAATCCTGTGGAGATTCCTGTTACTTTTCCCTGATTTCTATATATATCTTCTATTTTATCGAAAGCCGATAAAAGCACTTCCCTCATGGGTGCAAAATCTTCTGTATGTTTATTTTGCAATATATGAAAAATACTTTGTTCCGCTAGATTTAGAATATTATTTACATCTTCCTTAGCTTCATAACTAAGACCCATAATATCTTGACTGGCTTTAATTAATCTTCTAAGAATTGACCTGCTTTCAACTATCTTAGTATACTGCCTTATATGGGCCGATGTAGGAACACTAGAAGCTAGTTGTGTAAGATAAGAGATGCCTCCTATTTGCTCTAGTAATCCCTTTTCTTCGATACGGCTTTTTAAGGTAACTAAATCAACAGGAGCACTTTCATTAAATAATTCAATACAGGCATCAAAAATTATCTTATGATCCGGTCTATAAAAATCATCTCCCCTTAATATTTCCGCTGCAGAAGCAATGGCTTCTCTATCAATTATCATAGAGCCTATTACAGATTGTTCTGCCTCTATATTATGGGGGGGGATTCTTTGCAGCTTTGATTCCTCCATAATCGTACCCCTTACTATTTTATTGTTCTGTTACTTTTACAGTTAATTGTGCGGTTACTTTTGGATGAAGCTTAATTGGTACCATATGATTTCCTAGGGTCCTTATGGGTTCATCGAGTTGTATCTTTTTCTTATCCAATTTAAATTTTAGTTGTTCCTTAGTTGCTAATGCTATCTCCTTTGAATTTACAGAACCAAAAAGCTTACCCCCTTCCCCCGCCTTTACGGGGATTATAACAACCTTATTTGTTAATTCATCCTTTAGTTTGGAAGCCATATTTAACTCTTCTTCCTTTTTCTTGTTTTCTGCCTGATTTTTTAAATTTAGGTCATTTATTGAGGCTTTTGTCGCCTCTATTCCTAGACCCTGAGGAATCAAATAGTTTTTTGCATATCCATCACTAACATTTATAACATCACCTTTTTTACCATGTTTTTTAACATCTTGAATTAGTATAATCTTCATATTTAATCTCCTTCCTCTAAATACTCATCAATAGCTCTTTTTAGTCTTTCCCGTGCTTCTTCTATGGAGGTTTCATTAAGCTGGGCCCCTGCTACTGTTTGATGGCCTCCGCCTCCTAATTTCTCCATGATTAATTGAACATTTATATCCCCTAGGGCTCTAGCACTAATCATTATTTTGTCTTCCTCAGCGCACATTACAAAGGATGCAATAATTCCTGATATGTTTAATAATTCATCAGCTGCTTGGGCTGCAATTACTGCCCCGTTATCGATATTTGATGGGGCTATAGATATTGCCATATTTTCCTTATAAATTTGTGCATCCCTTACAGCTGTCGCTCTTGCTTTATAAGATTCCATATCATTTTGAAAAAGCATCCTAACCCTTGTGCTATCAGCGCCATTCCTCCTAAGAAAGGCGGCAGCTTCAAAGGTTCTGACTCCTGTCTTAAACACAAAGTTTTTTGTATCAATGGTAATCCCCGCTAAAAGTATATCTGCCTCTATAGGCTTTAGTTTTACCTTATCAACAATATATTGAAGTATTTCTGCTATCATTTCACAGGTAGAAGAAATAAAAGGTTCTAAATAGGTTAATACTGCGTTTTCTATAAACTCTGCACTTCTTCTATGATGGTCAAACACTACTGTTTTTTTGCTGAGTTCTAGGAGTTCTGGACATTCTGTATAGCTTGGTCGATGGACATCCACAACTACCAAAAGTGTTTTTTCTCCTATACGACCTATGGCCTCTACATTATTTAAAAACAATCCCTTTCTGTATTCTTCAAATTTCATTAACCTATCATATACCGTTTTTATCGCTGCTGTAGGCTCATTTAGCACAATATATGCCTTTTTACCTAATAGTTTAGCCCCCCTGTAAACTCCTATAGCTGCTCCTAATGAGTCTATATCTGGATTTTCGTGTCCCATTATAATAACTTCATCAACTTCCTCCATCAGTTCCCTAAAAGCATATGCTTTCATTCTTGCCTTCACTCGGGTACTTTTTTCTACCTCTTTTGTCTTTCCACCGTAGAAGGAATACTTATCTATATCTTTGATAACCGCCTGATCTCCTCCCCGACCTAGGGCTAAATCAATTGCAGCTTTAGCATATTCCATAGACTGAAGTAGACTATTTCCATTGACTCCAATACCTATGCTTAAAGTAACCGGAAGTTCATTTCCTATATTAATTTCCCTGACTTGATCTAATATTTCAAACCTTTTCTTTTTAAATTCATCTAAGTACTTACTATAAAAAAATATAAGATATTGGTCTCTTTCAACTTTCTTGACGATACCTTCTATATTTTGTGCCCATGTGTTTAACTTTCTATCAATTAGCGCAATTAAGAGAGGTTTCCTTATTTCCTCTAGGCTTTGCATTACTTCTTCATAATTATCAATAAAGATTAACCCTATAGATACCCTCTTCCTTTGATTTTCCTGCTTCAAAAAACACATTTCGGTATTGTCTACAAAGTATATCCCATATAAATTCCTATGTTCTACATTCTCCGTATATATTTGATAAATATATGCCTTATAATGCTGGTTATCCATTGAAATACCTTTTATCACTTCTTCCTCTTCTCTTGGAAAAATTTCAGAATTTATATCCATAAAAATACTATTTATATTTTTATTAATTAAGTTCTTATCTTCTATGATACTTTCAAATTTATCATTGTACCATTGAATCCATCCATGAGTATCAACAATAGTAAAAGGCAGAGGAAGATAATCTTGGGAATTTTTTTGAGCCAGCTTAATGCCCGCTTCTAATCTTTCTTTATGTTCTATTTCTTTTTTTGACTTTTTATCATAAATATTATAAAACACACCCAGAACAACACAAAATCCGATGAAAGTAAATCCCATGGTAGGATTATAAAAAGATAGAATTATTGTAAGTATCAGAGTAAATGCCATATATAATTGAGGCTTCAAAAAAATCTTCTCAAGAAATAAGCTTATGTTAATTTTTTTCATATATTAGCCTCCACTAAATTCATAAAAAATCAATTTATACTAATATTATCTTAACCTATAAAAATCTTTCTTTTTTCCTAAAATTAAATATTGCTTCTAAAAATCCCAGTGTTACAAATAAAAACGGGCTAAAAATCACACTTAAAAGGCTTAATATACTTACTAATGCCTTCCACCACAGTCCTGTCCTTGAATTTTTAATGACATGGATGGTAAACAAAATTCCCATGATAAACATGAATATGGAAAATATAACTAGTAAGTTGTCCGTTGCCATGGTTATTTCGGGATATATGCTGCTATCCATCCCCCCTAATTAACCAAGTTAATCCCAGTACTCCTACTGTTGCAGGGGTAAATCCGATATTAAGTATTTGTTTTAAACTAGGTGCCTTCCAATCTAGGGATTTTAATATCAGCTTTGTAAAGAGAATTTGTATCAAAGAAGCAAATAATCCAAAAACAAAAATTATCACGGGAAACAAGTATTGAATCAAATAAATAAACTGTTTGAAAGCCAGCCTGTAAAGAGGATACATTTCCATGATTTTTTTGGGGTTTTGTCCTAAGGCCGTATTTTGTATATCCCCTGCTTCCTTTATACTTTTTAATATTAAACTATATTGATTGGATAATTCTTTCAAATAATAAGTTTCAACTGCATTTGTAAAAGAGTAAAACCTATCAATTACTCCTATCTTATATATAAAATTCCACGCAATAAGCATTCCAGTCCATCCAAATAAATAAGCCACAGAAGAAAGGATTATATTTTTCGAAAGATTTATTTGCTTATTGTAGCAAATACCACATATAAAAGAAGGTATAAAAAGAAGAAGGGTAATCATCATAGCCGCTTTACCCATTCCAATGGCCGTTAAAACAACTAAAACCACTATGGGCATTGAAAATGATAAGATATTCGTTCCCCTTTTGTAAACATATAAACTAAAAGGTACTCCCAAAATCCATGTAAATAAATATATAGGAGAAAACCAAAAACTCAAGACACCTATACCAATATAAAACAATCCCATTGCTATGAGCCATAGGATTTCCTTTGAATTCAACCTCATCATTTTACCTCCTGAAATTATCTTGTGTTGCATCTAAATGTCGAAGTAAACTTGATAAATCAGCGAACCACTCTTGCTCATTACTACTTTCTAATATGCCTAATTTTAACTTGTTGCGGATTTTCATATCTAGAGTATTATAAGGAATACCTAGTTTTTTTGAGAGTAGGTAAGTGAGAATCACCATATTAGCTAGCAAATCCCCTCTATCCTCATAAAACTCTTTATTGTATTCAGCCATACCTGCAAAAAGATGAGCTATATCACAAAGTAACTGGCTCTTTAATTTTTCAACTATCTTAAGAGAACGCGTTATATCAAATTCTTTATCCTGTATTGCCATTATTTCACCCCATTTTCCATTTGGAACCGTCTTTTTATTATAACATTCTTTTCTTTGCCTGGAAAGGTTATTCAAAAACCTCATAAGAGCCCAAAAGCTTAAAAAATGATGTTTTCTTTCGTATCATTATAAGTGCATCCTTTAAATCCTCTTCCTCAACATGGCCCTCCACCTCTATAAAAAATACATATTCACCTAATTTATTTTTGGAAGGTCTAGATAAAATTTTGGTCATATTTATATCCCATAGTGAAAATATGTTTAATACCCTATAAAGCTCCCCCGGCTTATTTCCTGTAGAAAATACAAGGGTTGTCTTACAGCTTTTTCCCCTTTGCATACTTTCTTTTCCTATAATTACAAATCTGGTTTCATTTTGCTTTTGGTCTTGAATATCAGAATCCAAAATATCAAGCCCATAATTATTAGCAGCTAGCACAGTTCCTATTGCCACCCTAGGTCCGACAGTGCTTGATACTTCTCTTACAGCTTCTGCGGTAGATGAAGTAAATACAACATTAGCTCCCGGAATCTTACCATGAAGATAATTTCTACATTGTGCAATAGCCTGTGGATGAGATAAAACTTCTTTTATATCCTCTAATTTAAAACTTTTATGCCCGATAAGATTGTGTCCTATGGGAATTATCATCTCTGCTTGGATTTTAAGATCCACTTCAAAAGTAAGCATATCAACAGTTGTATTGACGGCTCCCTCGATAGAGTTTTCAATAGGAACAACCCCTCGGGTTATATCCTGCTTATCTGCTGCCAGAAGTAAATCCTGTATAGTTGGAAAAGGTATGAACTTGTAGTCTTTTTTATCTTTGAAATAGGAAAGGGCAACTTGTTCGGTAAACGTTCCCTTAGGTCCTAAATAACCAATATATATCATATTTTTCTCACTTTCTTTCATATAATTTAAACATCGGCTAGGTTCCTATATAATTGTTATTCTATCATATAGATTTTTTTAAATCTATGGTATTAATGGTTAATCTGTGCTATAATATTCACAAATATTTCTAAATAAAGGGGGTATTGGGATGGACTTTGGATTTATTCATTCACTTGACACTTCTAGAAAACTTTGGAACATTAAAATCCAAGGAGAAATAGACATCTATAATTCTGCACAATTTAAAGAAAAGTTATATGAATTACTTGAAAAAGAAAAACTAGACCTACATATTGATTGTGAAGACTTAGAGTATATTGATAGCACGGGTCTGGGTTCTTTAGTTTCTGTTCTTAAAAAAGTAAAACAATTCGACGGCAATATTCATTTATCCCATCTTAAACCTAGCGTAGCTAAAATATTCAAAATCACAGACTTAAATAAGGTTTTTATGATAGAGGGTGTTATTTATGAGTAAGCATGTACACCCATCTATCGACCAAGATGTAATTGAATTAGCCCTTCCGTTAAATCCCGCTTATGTATCTGCTGCAAGATTAACCGCTTCCTCCATCGCCAATCGCATGGGTTTTGATATAGAAGCTATAGAAGATATCAAGGCTGCTGTTTCGGAAGCTTGTACATACCTTATTAAACAAAACCAGTTAGATAAAAAAAGACATAATACTTTTAAAATACAATTTATGTTAAAAGATGAAAGCCTAGAGATAGAATTAACTGCCAAAAAAGACGAAGATAGCATAGGATATGAAGAGGATGGATTAGGGATTTTGATGATAGAAGCCTTGATGGACTATATTTCCTTATCTAATAAAACTGACCCTAATGTACATATATTGATGATAAAAAGACTTAAGTAGTTTTCAAATGAAAGTGGTATTAATAATGCCACTTTTTTAATCTCAGATAAAACTTGCATTAATAGCAATAATAGTACACCGGGATATAAGATTAATTAGTCTTTTGAATAAAAAATAGGTGAAGGTGATTTAATGAAGATAAAGCTATACGAAAAAACTTTTTCAAGCCAATTGGACCTAGTTAAACCACTTTTAAGAGAAATTATGAACTATCTTTCCCGCTCTTTTCCTTCCTTATCACCAGAGGATTTCTTTGATTGTAAGTTAATCTACAATGAATTGTTAGTTAATGCTGTAATCCACGGGAATGAAAATGATAAGAATAAGCATGTATCGGTTGTGATTGAAATACTTAATAAAGATAGCTTTTCTTCCATCATTACCGACGAGGGAAATGGGGTTGATTATGAAAGCCTTATTAATGAGATATCTTCTTCCGATAGACTCTTCCTTGAAAGAGGAAGAGGCATCCAGTTAGTAAAATCTCTGACTAATGAACTATACTACGATTCCTCTAGAAACCAAATTTATTTTTTAAAAAGGATGAATCAAATTGGATACAATACTAGTTGTAGATGATATAGAGCAAAATGTTGAATTAATAAGCCGTTATCTTATTAATTCGGGTTACAATGTGATTACTGCAAATAATGGAGCATCCGCAATAAAAAAAGCGCAGATGCTTCATCCTGATTTAATTATCTTAGATATCATGATGCCTGGAATAAGTGGGTATGATGTTTGTAAGACTCTTAAAAATGATGAGGATACTAAATATATATCTATCTTGGTTGTAACAGCCTTAGATTCAAAAGAGACTAGGGTAAGGGCTCTTGGGGTAGGGGCCGATGATTTTATAACCAAATCCTTTGATAAGTTAACCCTACTTTCTAAAGTTAAGTCCCTCTTAAGGATTAAACACTTAAGCGATCAACTAAAAAAGCAGTATTCAGAACTTCAAGAAAAAAATAATATTACGGATTATCAACTTAAAATGGCCCGTCAAATCCAAAGAGCCCTAATCCAAGAGGCGAATTTCTCAGTGAATGATGTAAAATTCACTAGTAAATATATGCCTGCTCTAGATATAGGGGGAGATTTATATGACATTATAAAACTAGATGAGGATTCCGTAGGAGTTTTTATTGCCGATGTTTCTGGCCATGGGATTTCAGCTGCCCTTCTTACTTCTATGATTAAAATGCTCTTTAGAAGTTTGATACCTTCCTACCCAGAACCTAATAATCTTTTATCTCAGATGAATAATGAATTTAGCAATGTATTTATTAATAAAATCAATGATGTATATGCTTCTGCGTTTTATGCAAAAATCGATACCAAAGCTAAAAAAATATATTATTCTAATGCAGGGCAGTCTCTTCCTTTATTTGTCAAATCATCTACCCATACCGTAGAGGAGCTGGCAATTAATGGGCTTCCCATTGGCCTTATGGATGATGCTTCCTATGGCTTAAAGTCCGCTTCCTTTGAAGAGGGAGATTTCATTTTATTTTATACCGATGGACTTTCCGATTGCCTTTATAAGAATTCTCCTGAAGAATTCACACAGAAACTAAAAGAACTTCTCCTAGAATACAAAGAACAGCCATCGGAAGAAATCATCGATTCCATATTAGGTCAATTTTATAATTCCAATAAATCCTCTAAGTACGAAAATGATGATGTAAGTATAATAATATGTAAAATATAAAGGACCTTTTCGGGTCCTTTATATTTCAGGCTTAATGTATAACAGTATTTCTTTGACCTTTCCTTTTATATCAGTTACCATATTAGCTTTGACCATAACATGATGGTATTTATTTTCTTTATCTTTTATACTGAGTTTACCTTCCCTATAGTCGCCCCTTCTTATTATCTCTTTTAATTCTTCCTTTATTATTTCCGGATTTTCGAGATATTCAGGGAAATATCTTCCTTTCATTTCGTCCTTAGTAAATCCCAAAAGATTAGAGGTCTGTTCATTAATTAATGTGATAAATCCTCTGTTATCCATAGACACAATAGCATAATCCTCAATATTATTTACGATGGTATTTAAAAGCTCTGATGCTTCTTTTATCTTTTCCTCCAATTCATTGTTCATATTTTGTATAAGCTGGTTTTGAAATTGTAATTCCTTTAAGGTTTTTTCGATTCTCCCATAAGTCATTGTGTTATGAATTGCCATTCCAAGATAGTATCCTACCGATCTTATAACTTCTATTTGTTCCTCCCCGTAATCATAAACACTGGCCAATACTAATGTTCCTACTAATTCATGTTGGGCACAAATAGGAACAATCATTATAGCTTTTGGCTTAATCGTACCCATAAAAGTTTTACCTATATATATGGTATCATCAGGGATATCCCTGATGATTTGTATCTTTTTATCTTTAGCTGCCTGCCCCATAAATCCTTCACCTATTGATATATCGAATTCTTTATATACATTTTTTGTAAATCCTAGAGATGACTTTATTTCTAATTTATTTGTGGCAGAATTAACTACATAAAAAGCGCCCCAATTACTTCTCGTACCTTCTATAATTCTGGGTATAAGATCCTCTAATAATCCTTCCAATTGGATATTCACCGATAGAGTTTTTACAATCTTAAATATGCTCTCTTTTATTCTAATTTGATCCTTGTGATGGATACCTAGAGATTCAAGGGCATCATAGATAGGCTTTAAGGTTTTAGAAGGGACATCATCTAGTTCTTCCCCCTTAGAGACTTTTTCGATGCTTTCTATTAATTTCTCCACCTGTTTTCTCGTATTGGTTTTATATATCCACCAAATAACTGTAAAAAATACAATAATAATGACACTTCTACAAATTAATTCAATAAGCACGCTCTCACGCTTCTTCCATTTATTCTTCTAAACAATCTTTTAACCCCCTGAGAATAGGCATGTCTGTTGAAAGAAAGACATATCCTACTCCCCTTTGAGTGGCAAAGGATTGTATTTTATTCTTAAAATCTTCTAATACCCTTTTGTAATGCTTGATTTTATCCTCTGTTATCTCAACACTTTTAGAACTCCTATTTTCTTTATCAATAAGTCTGAAGTTTCCCCTAAGATTTGGATTTATCTCTTCTGGAGATAAAATATGAACCAAAACCACCTGTTGCCTCTTATATTGTAGGATTTTAACTGCTTCCTCATACCCATCTTCTGAGAAAAAATCAGAAATAATAAAGGAAATTCCCTTGGTTATAGGCCTATTTTTAATATTCATTATAGAAGTTACTAACTTTGTGCCATTATCTACGGGAAGCTCATCTAAAAATGTTACTAAATCCAAATATATGTTTTTTGTTTGTATGTTCCTTTTTTCCTTATTGATAATCTTCCCGCAACTAAATAGGTTGACGATATCAGTATTTTTTAAAGCAATATATGATAAGGCAGCAGCCAACTGCTTTGCGTAGAAAAGTTTATTTACTTTTCCGCTATCCATAGAAGTACTGCTGTCTAGAAAAATATTAATAGTCCCTTGTTTTTCTTCCATAAAAAGCTTTAGAAACAATTTATCAAAACGCCCATAACTATTCCAATCAATCCTTCTTATATCATCCCCTAAGGTATAGGGTCGAAAATCCGAAAACTCTAATGACATTCCCCGAGCTTTAGAGCTCCTAACTCCACTATAGCCGTTTAAAAGAAGAGTTTCCATCCTAATAGAAAAGGTTTCCAATTGTCTTAAAAACTCTTTATCTAAGACGTCTACTAATTTTGGCATGTTTATTTTCCTTCCCTTAACACTTCTAATATCAAGTCATCTGCAGTAATTCTATCTGCCAAGGCTTCGAAGTTAAGAAAAATACGGTGCCTTAAAGCGGGAGATAAAACAGCCTTAATATCATCAAAGGAGACATTAAACCTTCTATTAACCAAAGCATAAATTCTTGCGGCTGTAATGATTGCTTGAGCACCCCTTGGACTAGGCCCATAGTGAACATATTTCTTGATCATATTAGGGGCATCTCCTGATTCAGGGTGGAGCTTTAACAATACTGTCATAGCATAATCCCTAACTGCCTTAGCAATAGGTACCTCCCTTGCTATTTCCCCCATTTCCGTTAAATCTTCCTTGTTGCAAACTTTTACTGTCTCCAATACCTTTGAACCTGTAGTTAAATCTACGATTTGAGATAATTCCTCTTTATTTGGAAACTTCACATCTAGCTTAAAAATAAATCTATCCATCTGGGCTTCTGGAAGCGGATATGTGCCCTCCATCTCCAGAGGGTTTTGTGTTGCCAAAACAAAAAAGGGATTAGGTAGATTGTATGTATTATTGCCCACGGTAACGGTTTTTTCCTGCATGGCTTCTAACATAGCACTTTGTGTTTTAGGTGTGGCACGATTAATCTCATCTGCTAAGACGATGTTAGAGAAGATAGGTCCCTGCTGAAATTGAAATCCACTGCTTCCATCAGGGTTTTTGACGATAATATTAGTTCCTATGACATCTGCCGGCATCAAATCCGGGGTAAACTGAATCCGAGAAAATCTAAGGTCTAAAACATTTCCTATGGTCTTTACTAATTGGGTTTTGCCTAAGCCGGGAAGCCCTTCAAGGAGTACATTCCCTCCTGAAATGATTGCGACAAGAACGTTTCGTATTATATCATCTTGCCCTATTATGCTCTCCCCTATGACCCTTTCTATCTCCATAAATTTATTTGAAAAGCCTTTTATCTTACTTTCATTTATATCCATGTCAACCACCATTATTTATTAGTATAGTCTAATATCATTGTATCTAACTAAAAAACATTAGTCAATAAAAAGCCCTATTTATTATAATAAATAGGGCTTTTTATCATTAATCTTGTGTAAATGGTAAAAGAGCTATATGCCTTGCTCTTTTTATAGCAATCGTCAGAGCACGTTGGTGCTTTGCACAATTTCCTGTAATTCTTCTTGGAAGAATTTTACCTCTTTCAGAGATATACTTTTTTACTTTGTTTACTTCTTTATAATCAATTGTATTTATCTTATCAACACAAAAATTACAAACTTTTTTCCTTTTACGGATACGTCTTCTCTGCATTGTCATCCTAAACCCTCCTTTATGAATTACCTAGAATGGTAAATCCTCATCTTCTAAACTTTCATTGATTGGATAGAAACCTTCCGGTTCATCTTTAAAAGGGGCTGAATTATTTTGTTGGGATTGTCGACTTTGATGAGATTCAAAAGAAGCTTTGCTTTCTGCAAAATATTGTTCCTCTACTACCACTTCGGTTGTCCATCTTTTTTTGCCCTCTTGGTCATCCCATGAGCGAACTTGAATACGCCCTACAATCGCTACCATCTGTCCTTTTTTAAAGTACTTTTCAGCGAATTCTCCTGTTTTACCAAAAGCAACAACATTAATAAAATCTGCATCCGGTTCTCCATCACGTTTAAACCTTTTATTAACTGCTAAAGAATATCTAGCTATTGCCAACGGTTCTGCACTTTGCGAGTATCTTACCTCTGGATCTCTGGTCAGTCGTCCCATTAAAATAACCTTATTCATACAATACCCCCTTAACTTTGGGAATCTGAAATGTTTACACTTCCAATTATAACCACTAAATAGATGTTTAATCATTAAATATTATTTTAATGCAATTAATCTTCTTGTTTTATGAACATGTATCTAAGTACAGAATCCATAATACGAATGCGACTTTCAATTTCTTCTGGAGCATTTGCATCAGCCGTGAAGTAAATAAAGTAATAAAAACCTTCATTAATTTTATCGATTTCATAGGCTAATTTTCTTTTACCCCAATCATCAATATTATCCATAGTTCCACCAAATCTTGTTATATACTTTTGAATTCTTTCTAATTCAGAGGCTTTTGATTCCTCGTCAAGAGTTGGAACTAGAACAACTGATAATTCGTATTTGTTCATCATGAACACCTCCTTTTGGACTTTGGCCCTGTTTGTTTACAGAGCAAGGATATTTATACTTACAATCTAATATATTACCATAAAACCTGAGAAGATACAAGGTTTTTTTATAGATTGTCTTTTTCTTCTATATTTTTTTTTCTATCTAGAATCTTTTTTACGCTTTTTTCGAATTTGGCTCTTGGTAGCATTACCAAATGGCTGCATTTCATACAGCGGATCCTAAAATCTATTCCTACCCTAAGAACTTCCCATTTGTTTTCACCGCAGGGGTGGGGCTTTTTCATTTGAACAATATCACCTATATAAAATTTCATATTTACCTCCATCCTTCATCTAAACATGCCCTCTAAATTATGATTCTTAGTATCAACTTATATCTATAATAAATGTAACCGCGAATAATTTCAACAAATAAATAGATTTCATATCCTATACTATCTGTGGTTATATTTTCTAAAAAGAATATCTATATATATATAGATATCCTTTTTAAATCATCCAGAAATACGGGGGGCTACAATGAATTGGAAACTTTTCTTCTCTGCTTTTATTACCTTATTTATTGCTGAATTAGGAGACAAAACACAATTAGCTGTATTTTGTATGAGTGCTGATAAAAAACAGCCGATTCCCATATTTTTAGGTGCTTCTTTGGGATTAATACTTGTTACATTCATAGGGGCATTTTTCGGCGAATATTTATCCAAATTAATTCCACAGCATATTATAAAGCTTGTTGCTGGTTGTCTATTTATTGGAATTGGAATATTTGTTTTGAAGGAGGTCTTTTTTGAAATGTCGAAATAAAAGAACCGTAGAAATAATACATTCTACGGTTTTTAAGGCGCCACCCGGATTTGAACCGGGGAATAAAGGTTTTGCAGACCTCTGCCTTACCACTTGGCTATGGCGCCATATTTTATTTTATTAAATTCTGGCAGCCACCTACTCTCCCAGGTAGTCTCCCACCAAGTACCATCGGCCGTCTATGGCTTAACCGTCATGTTCGGTATGGGTATGGGTGTTTCCCATAGACGCATCGCCACCAGAAATATATGAATGACCCATAGGGGACTCGAACCCCTGTTACCGCCGTGAAAGGGCGGTGTCTTAACCGCTTGACCAATGGGCCCTATGTATGACTCCCCGAGTAGGATTCGAACCTACGACCCTCCGGTTAACAGC